>CAYQRA010000138.1:0-11435 GCA_964419315.1 uncultured Saprospiraceae bacterium
TAAGGCTCATCAAAAACGGTTCGCCATTGATCTCGATAGTTGATCGATGCTCTATAACTACCATTAAAGCCACCCGTTAATGCCGGATTGATCGACAGGGGAGAAGCAAAAAACTGGCTAAAATGCTTGTCTTGGGCTTCGGTAGTGAAGGCAATACAAAAGAGCAATAATGTAGGGATCCAAATTTTTTTCATCATAGATATATTCAAATGAAGAGCAAAGGTATAAAATAGGTAGATAAGATCAATTTTGTGCCTTACTAAATTATTTAGAAGTGCGTCTAATACCTAACGGAAGCCAATAATTTTGTGCCTAATCTATGCTACTTAAGCCCAAAAAGAAGCGAAATTGTTTTCAATATATTTTGCCTAAGCACAACGGGCTTAGATCAACATTTATTATCTTGGGCTAGGTTTAACATTTTTAAGGGATTTTCCCCTGTGTTATTGCCACTTTTATTATATTTAACGCTAATCTATAGCTAAATGCAAAAGCTATTCCATTATATTAAGAATAGCTTGATGTTTAGCTCTTAAACTACACAAAAGACTATGATCTTTGGCATTTGCCCCCTTAGCGTTGTTCCTGTTCGATCCAGTTCTGCTGATAAGAGTGAAATGGTCTCTCAATTATTGTTTGGAGAGTTGGTCGAGATATTGGAGCAAAAAGGAGCTTGGCTCCGTATCCGAAGCCTTTGGGATAATTACCTGGGGTGGGTAGATCGCTATCAAATCCAAGCGATTTCTCCGGCAGAAAAAGACCGTTATGAAAGTAATGTGGCATACAGCTTGGAATTGGTGCAAGGGGTGATGGCGGATGATTTTTCTATTCCTGTAACCCTCGGTGCTTCGCTGACCGACTTTGATGGCATCAATTTTTTCTTCAATAACCAAAGTCTTACCTTTAGTGGCCAAGTTATTAACCCAAAAGAAATTACGCCCAATAGTGAGTTATTACTCAAAATAGCTCGACGTTACCTACATGCTCCATACCTTTGGGGAGGACGGTCTCCATTGGGCATTGATTGTTCTGGTTTTACCCAAATGATTTTTAAAATGGTGGGGATAAAAATGCCCCGAGATGCTGCTCAACAAGTGGGACGTGGTCGAAGTGTCGATTTTATCGAACAAGCCCAAGCTGGGGATTTAGCCTTTTTTGAAAATAGAAAAGGAAAAATTACGCACGTCGGGATCATTATGCCAGAAGGAAAAATTATCCATGCTTCCGGCCAAGTGAGAATTGATCGGATCGATCATTATGGGATTTTTAATAATGATCGACAAAAATATTCTCACAAACTCCGCGTCGTCAAAAGAATCTTAGCCAACGAAGCGCTGTTGCCTAAAGAAAACAAACCGGAGGAGGAAGAGATTAAAAATCAGGTGCAGCTTTTTTAATAAGCAATGTCCCCAACTTTATAATTTTATTCAAACTGGCCTATTCTATTGTCTTTAGAATAGGCTTATCGTTTTGTCAAAGCACTTAGATGCTCTCTCATCGGTTTAATTTTTGGCAAGACAAGCTCTTCGCTTTAGCAAATGCTATAGGTATTTCGCAGAAAATATTTTTATGAAAACCCCTTCATTAGAATACTTCCTAAAAAAACACTTTCCTTGTTACCTTTTCTCTTTTTAAAGTAACGTACTGATGAATGATATGGTCACTAATTAGGTTCCTTATTGCTTAAATCAACGCTCTAAGCAAAAGAGGAAATCTCATCTCTGGAGTTATAAAAGGATGAAAACCTAAGACTTTCAAACCAGAGAGTATTGAATTATTTTTATAATATTAAAAAATATTTGTTGTGAAAATTAAAAATAGGAACTACAAAAAAATACTACAGACCCTAGTCTGTTGCCTTGCCTTTGGCATAAACACTCCGTTTATCTTTGCTCAATGTCCCGATGATATTGATTTTACAAAACAGTATCAAGTAGATGATTTTTCTAATGATTACCCCAATTGTACCGAAATAAAGGGCAATGTTCGGCTGTCGCTTGGCTTTATTGATAACTTAGAGGGCTTTTCAAAAGTCAAAATTATTAAGGGCGACCTAATAATGGAATCCCTTACAGAAATCCATTCTTTTACTGGTTTTGATAATTTGGTGGCCGTAGGAGGCGATTTAATTATTAAAGACAATGACCATTTAGAAACGCTGGATGGTTTAGACGGTTTAAAACGAGTAGGAGGTCAAGTCCTTATTGAGAAGATGATACTGCTACCTAATTTTCGCGGTCTCCATAATTTGGAAACGATAGGCGGTAGTTTGAGTATTTCTTCCAATAGTAGTATAGACGAGTTTTGGGGCTTTGATAGACTACAAAAAATTGGCTCTTTTTTGCGGATTTTCAATAATTCCGCGCCTAGCTTGGTTGGTATGAGGAGTCTTAGGGAAGTCAGAGGATCAATTGAAATTATTAATAATGAACTGGAAAGCCTCCGAGGATTAAGTAATTTATGTGAATTCGATGGCCCATTGGTGATACAAAATAATTTCTCTTTATCGGAATGTCAGGTAGAGGCCTTTTGTGATTATCTGGCAGTTCCGTCTAATCAAGCTACCATCAGTGTTAATTCAGGAGATTGTAAAGACCGAACAGCACTAGAAGATTATTGCCAATCAAATAGTTCTTTCCCTAAGAATGCTGTAGGAACCTGCAACCAGGTTCTAAGTGTTGATCGACTCAATCAGGAAAAACTAAAGTTCGCCCTTGCTCCAAATCCGAGTGCAGATGGCCAAGTTCAAATCACTCTAAGTCTTGAAGAGATGGAAAGGATTCAACTATCTGTTTTTGACATCAATGGCCGTTTGAGAAGTCAATACCAAATCGAACCTTCAAGTCTAAAGGATCGCTTGGAATATGATTTTAGTTTTTTAGAAAGCGGAATGTACTTGGTGAGATTGGAGCAGGCTAGGGGAGTGGCTTATCGAAAATTATTGATTGGGCAATAAAATATTAAGGATTGAGGATTTCGTTTTTAATGAAATCCTCAATCCTTAAATCTATTTAAACGGCTTGGATAATATCGTATTCCGTCAAGATATGCAAAGTCCCCGCTTTATCTTTGGCGATCACCGCAGAGCTATTTTTATTGATCTGGCGAACCATCTGACGGGCAGATAAATCTTCCGATACCATCGGAAAAGGAGTTCCCATGATCGTGTCAATGCTCTTTTCAGAGTTTTGCATTGGATTTTCCAAAAGGAAACTAAGGATACCACTTTCTGTAATAGAACCCACAATAGCTTCTCCTTTCATGACTGGCATTTGAGAAATATCATTGTCTTTCATCACTCGGAATACATCGCGGACCATCTCCGAAGTCTCTACCGAACGGAAAGTCTTATCCTGCTTTTTGGCAATAATGTCTTTGACGAGTAGTTCTTCGTCCAAAAATCCTCTTTCGCGCATCCAGTCGTCGTTGAAGATTTTTCCAACATAGCGACTTCCGTGATCATGGATGACCACCACTACGATATCATCTTTGGTAAGCTGATCTTTCAGCTGCAATAATCCCGCAAAGGCTGATCCTGCAGAGTAACCCAAGAGCATGCCTTCCTCTCGCGCCAAACGACGCGCCATCAAAGCACCATCCTTATCCGTTACCTTTTCAAAATGATCAATTACCGAAAAGTCTACATTCTTAGGCAAGATATCTTCCCCAATACCTTCGGTGATATAAGGGTAAATTTCTTTTTCGTCAAATACTCCTGTTTCGTGGTATTTTTTAAAGACAGAACCATAGGTATCAATTCCCCAGACTTTTATATTGGGGTTTTGTTCTTTTAGATATTTGCCAGTACCAGAAATAGTACCACCCGTTCCTACTCCTGTGAGCATGTGCGTCACTTTTCCTTCCGTCTGTTTCCAGATCTCCGGTCCCGTTGATTCGTAATGCGCCTTTCGGTTGGAAAGATTATCGTATTGATTGATCCAAAAAGAATTGGGAATTTCTTTGCTTAATTTTTCAGCTACGGAGTAATAAGATCGAGGATCTTCCGGGGTGACATTGGTTGGGCAAACAATGACTTCGGAGCCCATTGCTTTGAGCAAGTCTATTTTTTCCTTACTCTGTTTGTCACTTGTTGTAAAAATAGTATGGTAGCCTTTTACACAAGCTGCGATGGCCAATCCCATTCCGGTATTTCCAGAGGTACATTCGATAATGGTGCCTCCCGGTTGGAGATCGCCATTGGCTTCTGCATCTTCGAGCATTTTCAAAGCCATGCGGTCTTTGATCGAATGGCCAGGATTGACGGTTTCAAATTTTACCAAAACTAAAGCTGGAATATCTGCACAGACTCTATTGAGTTTGACCAAAGGAGTATTGCCAATGATTTCGAGAATATTTTTGTAATACATGTGAATTGGTGGTTTAACCTAGTTTAGTGAGTAAAAGAGGTCGCTACTATTGCTTGATTTGATGTCCCTCTTAACTACACTGCAAAGTTGAGAAAAAATTAGACCGCAAAGGTGTTTTTTTGCAATTATTTCTGGTGGAATATTAGCATTAATTCAAATTTATAAGGAGCAAAAAGGTTGGAGCGAAGCAGCTTTAGGGCTTATACATCACTCTAACAAAAAATCGAGGATCTTTGGCTCCGAGCCCATTCGCTACCTTGGAAGAAATCACGATAACAACATCTGAACCGTAGACATTTTCGGGAATTCTACCAATCACCTTTGCATAGACTTTACGATTATTCATCGGATTCGTTACAGCAATCACGGAATTTAATGGCGCTTTGCGGTGTAGCGCATATCGATCAGAGCTAGTTGAACCGTTTTTTTGCCAAAAAGCCACGCCCTGTTCATGGACTTCGCCGTAGGCATTTTTCCCTTGAACAAAAGTTTTGCGCAAGGATTGGCTCCTTTTCCACTCTGAATGACTTCTAGATTTGCGATAGGAAGAAGGAATTCCATTGATGCTCATCCATCCGATTAAGAGATTTTGACCAATAGATAAAGTATTACTAGTCATTTGGTTGCGGAAAGCAATGGTATCCATGGGCATTTTAAATACCTTAGTTGCAATGTTGAAAAAGGTATCCCCCCTTTTTACCTTATAAAATACCGGAGCATATTGAGAAGATTTGAAATCTTTGGTTTTATACCGTAAAATGGCTCGATTGGGAACCGGAATAGTGATTTTTTGCTTCGGAGAAAGCACCGATAATCTCAAATCAGGATTATATCTGTAGATTTCTTCGGTATGCAATCCATAAAATCTAGCCAAAGAATACAAGGTTTGATTCTTCTCGACTTCATGGATGAATATCTTTTCTTGGTAGTCGCCAATGCTCAAAAATATGGTATCTTGAGGCAATAAATAGCAAGTACTATCTCCAGTGATGGCAGAAAGGAAAATAGGAAATTGTAGCAATAAAAGGATTAAATAGTTTCTCATAGTGTTTCACTTTAACAAACGGAAAATTGATGGATTTATTTATTCGTGAACCCCTGTCTGGTCGGTTTATTTCATGAACCTCCCTCTGGTCGTTTTCCGTCAAATTATTAACGCATTAGTGAAAAAATAATATATAGCAGGAACCGCTCCAAATTTTTGGTTATCGTTTCCTTATTTAGTGTCTTCCATTGGTTTGAATCTTCCTCCGTTCGAATCCTTCTGTTTTAGAACAAAAGCCCATTTTATTCGCTCGAACTATCTGGGAATTGGGGGATTACTTGATTGTTCTTAATCCCTTATTGTCTGATAATCAGCTATCTAAGGCCAGAAGAACGAAAAATAGACTACAAAAATATGAAAAGTATTGGTATTATTCCTGCTCGATATGCTTCTTCTCGTTTTCCGGGAAAGCCATTGGCGATTATTGCAGGCAAATCTATGATCCGTAGAGTATATGAACAAGCCCGGAAAGGAGCTTTGTTGGATCGAGTGGTCCTAGCTACAGATGATGAAAGAATTCGACAACATGTCCGTGATTTTGGCGGCGAAGTATTTATGACCTATCCCGGTCATCAAAGCGGTACGGATCGCTGTGCAGAGGTGGCTAGAGGGCTTGCGGAATACGACTTAGTCGTCAATATCCAAGGAGATGAGCCTTTTATTGATCCTGATCAAATTGATCAATTGGTACAGTTTTTAAGTGCCAAATCCTCACTGGATATCGTCACCATGGCTCGTTTGCTCAAAGATCCCGACGAAGTCTTTGATCCGAATGTGGTCAAGGTTGTTTTTGATAAAAAACGAAAAGCCAATTATTTTAGCCGTAGTCCAATTCCACATGTCCGCAATACTCCAGAAACTTTTTGGCCGACCCAATCTCAATTTTATCAACACCTAGGTTTATATGCTTATCGAGCAAAAGCCCTTGAAGCCATTTCTGCCCTCGAACCTTCTGCCCTCGAATTGTCCGAATCTTTAGAGCAATTGCGTTGGTTGGAAAATGGTTTTCAAATTGGAATTACCTTGACGACTGGTAAAACGATTGGAGTAGATACACCAGCAGATTTGAAAAAGGCGGAGGCTTGGTTGGCCGAGCGGGAAGAGGAGCGACATTGGCCGGAGGGCTGATTGGGATTTTAAATTTAGCTATAATCACGAATTTAGCCTCTTGAGTTCAAGCACTTATGGGCAAAGCTAGTGGAGAAGAAGTTATAATCCATTCCTTTATAATTAGGATTGAATAAATGAATGATACAAAATCTAAAAATCGAGCTTCCTTCGTCCTTGCTTTGCTATGGGGTTTTGTTATTCATTTATTTTGTTCGTACAAATTTCTGTATGTTAAAAACCTATATAGCAATTCTGTAGCTATTTGTGTTTTTGTTACGATCCTTTATTTAATACTTTTTCTGGCGAGTTTTGGCATTTTAATTATTGAACCTCTTGAATCTGCTCGGAAGGAAGTTCAAAAAAGGGAGAAAATATCCAATTGGTGGTGGGTAATCTATCTTTCTTTCTGGGGCTTAGCTGGATTGGCAATTGTCGAATATTTAATTTTGGATTTGCTTTCTAAACCAATTAGAATACCTGTTTATAACAATGTTTTTTTCTTCTTTTTAATTAAAGGGATATTTCTAATTCCTAGCTATCGAAGTCAAAAGCAGCATAAGGAACCCGGCATTCCAAATATTCTCCTTCTACTTTTTTTAGAAGTTATTTTTGCATTTATTGTTTTGGTGGTTTTTTGGACTGCAGGGCAAGTGGTACCAGAATTTGGAGAGTAATTTCATTGTATTTATCTGATACCGATTACCAATTAAGCAGGCAAATTTTTTCAAAGGTCCCTTTCCCCAAAAGCCTCCAGTCACTTCCCAAGCGACTTATCCTCCCATTCCCTTAGACTTTATCGATATTAAATAAAAAGCAATGTGTCTTAATTAAATACTGCTACCAAAGCGGCGGCGGATTCGAATAAATTGTGCTTATAAAAAAAACACAATGAAAAATTATAATCCATTTGCTGTCTTTTCCCTTTTCCTACTACTTATTGGGAGTTCTTCTTGTCTTGAATTAAGTGTTGGAGGCGGCTCTTTTGTTGGTCGAGATCCTTTTCCTCCTCCGGCTGGTGTTAGAGAAGCCTTATTGCAATGTGGGGAAGGGGAACATCATAAAATGCCTCATGACCTATTCAATATCCTTGAATTTAACGAGCATCTTGTTTTTTATGGCGAAAAGTTCTTTGTGACAAAAAAGGGAGACCAAGACATTGTTTTTGAGAAATCTATTCAACATACCAGCGCAGTAAACTATCAGGGGCAGGTCGTTCTTTGTACCGAAGTAGGTCTTTTTACTTTAGATGCCGATATGAATTTTGACCTAAGGAACTCTGCAAGTTGTCGACAGCTGAAGCTTGGACCAGCAGGGGAATTGCTTTTTATTCCAGCCAAAAATCACAACTATCCTTTTAATATGGTTCAAGAAATAGATCCTTCTTTTTCTACCATCACTCCTTACACCATTTACTCGGAGGATATACCCGCAGGTCAGCTCCTAGATTTTATGGTTTCGCCGAATGGCCTGGTCTGGGGATGGACCAATAAGGGAACAATTGTCCAGTTCGAAAATCGAAAGTTTAAAGAAGTATTTTCGAGTGAAAATGCTCCCTTATTTCCAGAAGGGGAGACCAATGTGATTTTCTTTCTACCCTACCAAAACAAGGATTTAGTAGTGGCAACTACTCAAAGAGGCGGTGGTATGCGATTAATAAAATACACCGACGGAAACTGGATCACCTTAAAGGATTTTACCCTTCCAGATGTCCAAAACGCTGTGGACTCCGGAATTGGCAGCCTTGCATTATTTGATGCTATGATTATAGACCATCAACTGTATCTAGTCTTGTCCTATAGTCTTTTTCTACGCGCGGATATTTCAGTAGATCAGGAGTTCCTGCCCGGCGAATTTATTTTAATTGATGATCCCGTTTTTGATGGAAAAATGAAGGTAGGTGGATTTAGTCAAACGGGGGAAGGAGCTATTTATTTTCATCATTCCTCTGGTCACTATATGGTCTTCTCTTGTGGTTAGGATGGCCTGAGATTTAGGAAAATAGAGAACTAAACTAGGGAGCGCTAAAAAAGAAAAGACCCCTCAAAAGACAAAGGCAATAAATCCTTCGCACTATTCAAAATATAAATGTCTCCCATTTCTCCTTGTAAAATAATCCGAATATCCTGCTGGTACTTTTGCTCCGTTTCGAAAATCACCTGCCGACAGGCACCGCAGGGGGAAAAGTAATCTTTAATGCAAATCTGAAATTAAACATAAACAATCCGGATTCTGCCAATCAAAAAATAGGGAGGCTATAATAATCAAATTGTTGGCTATCAAACAAAAATCAGCGTTAAAAGTGAGCCTCTGGAAAATACGATTCAGGAAATTTCAAATTTGAGATATATAGGAATCACTAAACAATTCAATTGCAATAGTGATAATATTATGTTATATTGTTATATAAGACAAGAAATAGTCTTAGGGTAATTTCATTTTTTCGAAAATTTGATGTTTATACTTTCAATCAATTTGTGTTGTCTACAAATTGATTGGCTCTACCTATCTATCCTATTTGCTTATCCAACATTAAGTCAAATTGGATAGCATCAACACCAAACAATTACTTAATTTTTTAACTAAAAAAATTTAACATGAAAAAGTTTACGACCCTAATCGTATTGGTATTGCTATGTTCCTTCTCCTTTCTACAAGCACAACAGGTTGCGAAACCAGATGGAAATACCATTAATTTTCTCAACTCTTCTCTTCCTGCTAACGGGGGCGGAGGACAGTTGGGGCATGTACAAATTGCACCCTTTGCCGATATATTCGGCAATAGTCAATGGATTTCCTTAGGGGCTTCCAACAGCGGTAATCCGTTTTATGGGATGCGCATTCAAAAGAAAAGCAACTTTGCTACTTTTAGTGTAAATGGTAGTGGCTCGCAAGAAAATCTTGATGTGCTTTGGGGAGGCTCGGCAAATAGTGACTTTAATTTTAAATATTCTATAAGTGCGATTTTACCTGCGACTACCATTATGACGATAAAGCCTAATGGTAGGGTTGGAATTGGTACCACCAATCCAACAGCAGGACTAGACGTGAAGGTCAATTCTGGAATTAATATTCAATCTGTAACAGGTCCCGGTTTCCCTGGGAATATAAAAATGGCAGATGGTTTTACGAATACAACCTCTAGAGATGATCTGTTATTTAGTGCAGATGGAGGCTTTATGTTTAAAATGGATGACAATGGTAATGGCATATCTAATGTGCAAGGTTTCAATGTTTATAACCGAAATAATCAAAGTGTTTTTGCCATTAGAGAAATAAACGGAAATGTAGGCATTGGACTCACAAATCCAACAGAAAAATTACATGTCAATGGCAACATTAGAACCAACGTTAGCTTTATAAACTCTGATCGCCGTTTCAAGAAAAATATAGAAACGCTTTTGAACCCAATGGACTTGTTGAAGTCCATTAAGGGCGTTAGTTATCTTTACGATTTAGAAAAATTTCCGAATCAAAACTTCAATCCAGGAAAGGCCATTGGATTTATCGCCCAAGACTTTGAAAAGTCCTTACCCGAATTATTGACTAAAGACGACGACAAAGGATTCTATGCCATAAATTACGATGGCGTTATTCCGATTTTGGTAGAAGCGGTGAAAGAATTAGCAGTAGATTTGAATAGTAAAAATAAGAAAATTGAAACTGATGCCATTAGAATTCAACAATTAGAAGAAGAAATGGAATCCCTCAAAGCTGCTGTTCAACAATTATTAGCAAGTGACCGAGGAACAATCACTGAGCCAAAAGCCGCCATATCAACTCAAGGTTCTTTATCCCAAAATACACCGAATCCATTTGGTACGGAAACAATGATCAATTATTCATTATCCGAAGAGGTCAAAAGTGCCGCTATCATAGTGTATGATTTACAAGGGAAAGAATTAAAACGTTTTGAAAATCTTTCTCCTGGTGAAAATAGTTTAAGGATCAGTAGTGATTTGCAAAATGGGATATACCTTTATTCGCTTATCGTTGATGGAGAATTAGTAGATACAAAGCGCATGATTGCATCAAGATAATTCTATAGAAATTGCGATTATAGTCGACTGTAGCATTTTGTTGCAGTCGGCTATATTCTTATAGCTCCAAAAGTTTATGGCAACTTAATTTAAGGATAAGCGGTTTTGTTTTGATCCATAAAGTATACCCATCTTACACGATCTCACCTATTTGATTCCTTCACTAACGTACGATAAACTCTAATGACTACCACCAAGAAACAGGTATTTGGAGCTTTTAGATAATGCCCATTAGTGTGGAGGGAATACGAAGTGTAGAAAAAGAAATTTGGTCTAGGCTAAAAAAGAAAAGACCCCTCAAAAGACAAAGGCAATAAATCCTTCGCACTATTCAAAATATAAATGTCTCCCATTTCTCCTTGTAAAATAATCCGAATATCCTGCTGGTACTTTTGCTCCGTTTCGAAAATCACCTGCCGACAAGCGCCGCAGGGGGAGATGGGTTGGCTTAAAGGCTTTTTAGGATTCCTTGCGGTGACCGCAATCGTGGTGATGGGAACTTGGGCATACTGAGAAGCAGCCGCTGAAAGCGCCACTCTTTCGGCACAAAGGCAAAGCGGATAAGAGGCATTTTCCTGATTACTTCCACCAATCATTTGGCCATTTTGTAGCAAAAGCCCGGCACCCACTTGGAATTGGGAATAGGGAGAGTAAGAATCGTCGAGCGATGCTCTTGCGAGTAATATTAATTGTCGGTCGGTCTCTGATAATTCTGTAAGATCTGCGTAGATTTCTACGGCAGTTTGAAGCACTATTTTTTTCATAATCGGTTGATCTGTACCCTTTTAGACTCTAAATTTAGGAAAATGTTACGCTTAGTTATGAAGTTGTTTAAAAATAGATAGATGATTTCCTTGCAAGTCATTGAAGCTCAAT
>CAYQRA010000139.1:0-11411 GCA_964419315.1 uncultured Saprospiraceae bacterium
TGGGAATATCTTTGTTGCGCTTGCCATTGATATCTAGTGCTTTTAGTTGAAGCGAATAAGTACCTGGCGATAGGGCCGGGAAATTTAATTCCAAACCTTCTGTTTTATGCCAAGTGCTATCCATTCCTTCCAGATTGTAGAAATATTCAATCTGCGCTAAACTTTTAAAAGACAAACCGACGAAGTCGACCTGGATATTATTTTGATGAAAAGGAAGCTGGTAGGATGTTGCAATAGGCATTTCCTCTCCATTGATCCGAATTTCTTTGATTTTAACAATAGGAGAATCCTCCCCTAAAGAACTTGGGTGGCGATCTAAGATACTCAATCCTAATTTGGAGGCGGCGTAAATATATTTTTCATCCACAATCACATCATTATTTTCGCTGGAAGCCAAACCATCCGCTTTAGTGATTTTTTGATATTGATATTGGAAAGGTTTTTCGGAAATCACTTTTACATGCAAAATTCCTTGATTGGAGGCCGCCCAAATATTCCCCTCCTTGTCCAAATGTAATTTCGAAATAATCTCTTTGTTTACCTCCTTGATCGTATCCATACCAAGCTCGGTATACCGATACAATCCAAGACCATTGGTAGCGATCCAAACGGCATTAGAAGCACTGCATTTTAGGTCATTAATGGGGTAAGAAAAAACAGGATGTTGATTTTCCAGATTTTCAACCTTACCCTCCTGATAAGTACTCAATCCACTCGTATGAGCCACCCATACTTTTCCATTGGTATCCATACTCAGCGCATAGGATCGGGTGGTGTATATTTCTTCTAAACCTTTGGATTCCGTAAAATGAAACAAGCCCTGAAAGGAGGTGAACCAAAAGTCATTTCCTTCCCCAGCTATCAGAGATTTTTGCCCTTTTATGGGCGTAGTAAAATTTCTCTTGATATCCGTTTCTTTGATATGAAAATTATTTTCCTTTAAACTGGAAAAGGGAATCTTTTGTTGGTCAAGTAGATCGGAGGGAATCAAATTCAAGCCGTCATCTCCTCCAAAAAGAAGATCTCCATTGGATATACATTCGAGTACGCGAATAGACCTTTGCTTTTTGGTAATAAAATTAACCTGCCCTTTGTCTAATAGATACAAGCCTGCCTGATGGGTTCCGATCCAAACTTTTCCTTGTTGGTCAAAAGCCAGAGTTCGAGGCTCCTCTTCTTCAAAAAACACTTTGCTACTAAACGTCGAGCTACTCATGGCTCCGGCGGTTAGCAGGTATAGATTATTGTTGGTGCTGATCCAATGATTGCCTTGGAGGTCTTTTAAAATATGATTGACCACTCGGTCTTTAAAAAACGCCAAAGGCTTGTAGATTTGAAAATTTTCGTCTAAAACGAGGCAGCCTTTTGGAGATAGAAACAGCAATTTACCATCATTTAGAATTTCTAATTGATAAGGATTAAACTCGTAGCCTAAAAAATCTTCCCAGGTTTCTATTTGTATCCCTTCTTTATTTTTTCTAAATATAAAATCTAAATTCGCCAGGATAGTTTCTTCTTCCTTTTGAAGAAGCCAGCCACTTGCTAATAGCGGGCTAACGTGGTTCCAAATTGGAATCAAATCAAACTTTGCCGGTAGCCTGCTATCCTCAATACAATTAAATCGGTAATGGAGACTATCCTCCTCCACTTTTGTGTAGCCCTCAAGATAATCTTCAAAAAAATGGTCCTTAAAAAAAGCTTGATGGGCCTCCTCCAAAGGAAAAGACAGATTCACTCTGCGTTGATCTACTTTAATAAGGGAATCTTTAGGAGTCAGGTAATAAAGACTGGGATTCCCGTCTTCAATAATAATAAAATGATACTCCTGCTCATAAATCGAATGATGCACCAAATACTTAGCCCCTTCCAATTCGGGAAATTGCATTTGATGAACTTTACCATCTTGAATATAAACCAATTGATCAAAAGTACTCATCCATAGGCGACCTTTCGTATCTTCCTGGACGCCCCAAACCTCATTATTGGGCAAACCATCTCTTATGGAATAATTCTCAAATTGATAGCCATCAAAACTGGCTAGCCCTTTATCGGTACATACCCAGAGATATCCTTTCCGGTCTTGAAAAGTTTCGTAAATATGAGAACTAGGCAGGCCGTCCTCTACATTATAGGTTTTAAGTATGGGCTGTTGGGTATAGCCCAATTGGAAGAAGGTTAGCAATAAAAATAATAAGGAGCCCCTTCCAAAGTTTTTCTTAAGCATGTTTACTCTTTTTACATCAACAACCTTTCTTCCGAAAGGAGAATTTAAAGCAACACACGCTCCCAATCAAAATACAATATTTTTTTGATTAAGTAGCTCTTCAACATAATTATTACGTTAATCCTCTTAGGAGAGACTCTAATGTCTTAAGCCAGCTCAACTTCGGTTATTCGAAAATCACTTCCCCTCTAAAACCACTCTATCCAAATTTAACAGAAGGTTTTTTATAAAAGAAATCCCGAATTCTCTTTTCGAAAATTCGGGATGACTTATGTTTAATCCAACTTATGGTTGTTTCTTACTCTGGTTCAAATCCAAGGATAATTCCAAAACGTCCATACTTAGAAAAGATTCCACCTTGATTATCTACACTAACTTCCTTGTCGAAACCAAGTCCATAATCAAATCCAAGCGTACCAAACATTGGTAAGAATACCCGCAGTCCCATTCCTGCAGAACGCTTGATATCAAATGGATTGAAATCTCGGATATTTCGGAAAGCATTTCCACCTTCAGCAAAAGCCAAGACATAAATCGTAGAACTTGGATTCAGTGAAATGGGATAGCGGAGCTCTACATTGAATTTATCATAAACGGGCGTAGCGACTGTCTGACCATTGATCAAATTGGCTTCCAACTGATTTTCATCATAGCCCCTTAGGCGAATCAAATCTACCCCAGTATATCCACCAAATTGCTGGTTGGCAAATCCATCTCCTCCCAACTGAAATCGTTCGAATGGAGAGGTTCCCAGTGCTTTATTATAAGAACCTAAGATTCCGATTTTTGCACCAACTTTCAATACAAATTTACCGGCAAGTGGGGTATACCATTCTGCGTCAAAACGCCATTTGTGATACTCCAATAATCTAAATCGCTCCTGCACCGTTTCGTCTTGTGGCGTTCGATCACTAAACAAGGAGTAAGGAGGAGTCAATTGAACAGAAAGAGAAATAGTAGATCCTTCCTTTGGGAAAATCGGATCACTCACTGACGTTCGAGTGAATTTTTGTTGGATATTAATATTATAAAAACTTCCATCTCTTACGATCTCTCCACGGTCTGTGGTAAACAATCCTTGCGTCCAGTTTTGGAGCGCTAGATTTTGGATAGAAAGTGTCGTGTTCGAAATGAAGTTATCATCAGGGAATTTCAATCTTGTTCCTAAACCAATCGCGATTCCTCCGATAGAGAATTTTTGAAAGCTCGTAGATTCTTTTTCGCCAAACGCAAAACGATTGTAAAAACCGGAGACAGAAAAAGAATTTGGTTTTTTACCTCCCAACCAAGGCTCGGTAAAGGATACATTATAACTCTGATAGAATTGACCATTGGTCTGTGCCCGCAAAGACAAACGTTGTCCGTCTCCTTGAGGAAGTGGGCTCCAAGTTTCTTTCTTAAAGAAATTACGCAAAGAGAAATTATTAAATGTTACTCCAAGTGTTCCGATTACTCCACGACCACCACCGGCCCAACCAGCAGATAATTCCAACTGATCCGAAGGACGTTCTTCTACGGTATATTCAATATCTACCGTTCCTCTTTGTGCATTGACCGGAGTATTGATTCCTAGGCTTTCTGGATTAAAATATCCCAAATTGATAATCTCTCTTTGAGATCGAATAATATCGGAGCGGCTAAATTTTTCTCCCGGTCGCGTTCGCAATTCTCGGCGAATAACATGCTCGTGTGTTCTATCATTTCCTGCAATAAGCACCTTGTCAATCGTTGCCTGAGGGCCTTCAAAAATTCGAACTTCCAAATCGATAGAATCTCCAATGACCGCAACTTCTACAGGATCTACTTGGAAAAAGAGATATCCATTATCCATATAAAGCGTACTCACATCTCGTCCATCAGGGCTAAAAGACAATCTTGTTTGTAGCAATTCTTGATTGTAAATGTCTCCTTTTTTGATCCCCAATACATCCACCAAAGTTTTGGTTTCGTAAATAGAATTTCCTTTCCAGGCAATGTTTCTAAAGTAATAACGGTTGCCCTCATCTAAATCGATTTTTAGGTGCATCAATCCATCGGCATCTCGCCAAGAAGAATCCTTGGTGATTCGTGCATCTCTAAAACCAATCGTATTATAATAAGCTATCAATGCTTCTTGATCTGCTTTATAATCTGGTTTGATGAATTTAGAAGAAGAGAATATTTTTCGCTTTTCTTTGGTGTTTTTAAATTTCTTTTCCAGCTTACTTTCCTTGATCGTATTTCCTGTCCAGAGGATATCCTTAATTTTTATTTTTTGCTTTTTGTCAATATCAAATTCTAAACGGACGGCATTTACCTTTTTGGGATCTATGATTTCATTGACTTTTACTTCTGTATCGTAATATCCTTTTTCCACAAAGTATTTCTTAATGGCATTTCCAGCATTCGCTTTAATGTTTTCCGTAACGATTCCACCTTTAATCAAGAAATCTTCAACGGCATCATTGAGATCATCATGTCTCGTTTTTTTAACTCCTTTATAAGAATGGACCGTCAAACGGGGTCTTTCCTTTACAGAGATTTCAAGGAAAATAATTTCACCGATTGTTTTTTCTTTGTAAATCTGTACATTCGTAAAAAGCCGCAATTTCCAAAGTTTCTTGATCGCCTTAGGAATCTCCGTTCCCGGAACCCGAATCTTATCTCCAACCTTGAGTCCTGCCACAGAAATCAGGGCATTGTCATCACTAAATTCTGCACCTTTCACCACTATTCCTCCGATTTCAAAATCTCTGGGATCGGAATAGTCTAAGACCGGGATCGTATCCGTCTGTGCATGCAAAGCATTGGTTGTCCCCAACAAAAGAAAAAATAAAAAAGGCAATTTGTAAAAGAAATTTCTCATTATGTTCCAATCAATTAATAATAGTAAAAGAAGTGTGTTTTGAGAAGACGTAATATTACGCTTCTATTTATTGAGGTATTGCTAAGGTTTGCAGATAATGGACCAACTTGTCGCAAAACCGTGGTTTAATAACGATCATTTAGACTTGTTCGCTGGTTTTTCCAAATCTTCTTTCTCTGGATTGGTAATCCAGAATGGCTTCATAAAGATTCTTTTTACGGAAATCCGGCCAATAAATCGGCGTAAAGTATAATTCAGAATAAGCCAGTTGCCAAAGTAAAAAATTACTCAAACGGGTTTCCCCGCTACTCCTGATTAATAATTCTGGGTCAGGAATATTTTGTGTGCTCAAAGCTCCAGAAAAGGCTTCCTCATCAATTTCATCAACGGCTAATTCCCCAAGCCTCACTTTTTCGGCCAATTGCCGACTGGCTTCAACGATTTCCCATTTTGCACTGTAATTGAGGGCCAATACCAAAGTCATCCTACTGTTGTTTTTGGTATTTTCAATTCCCTCCAACAAGGCCTTGTGCGTCCTTTTGGGCAATTTGGAAATATCGCCAATTGCTTGTAAGCGAATATTATTCTTATTCAAGGTTTCGATCTCTTTACGTAGTGTTTCTACCAATAAAGACATCAAAGCATTGACTTCTAGGCGCGGACGGCTCCAATTTTCCGTAGAAAAAGCATAGAGCGTTAGGTATTCTACTCCAAGTTCCGCAGCAGCTTCAGTCGTTTCCCTGACCGCTTTTACCCCATTTCGGTGCCCAAAGACTCTTGGCTGACCATGATCTTTAGCCCAACGTCCATTGCCGTCCATGATGACTGCAATGTGCCGAGGTAATTTTTCAATATTGATTTGATCCTTCAAATCCATTTTTTATCAACTATGGTTCTGACTCGTGAGGCACAGCTGACTTCTTTCTATCATCGACCCAAAACAAAAGAGTCCGCGATGATTCAGAAGGTTGGTTGCCAGATATAGGAGTCTGAAAATTTTCGCAAAGTTAAGAAAATAATTGGGGTATTAGGAAGAGAGCGACTAGTAGAAAATGGGACGATGCTGGGATTCACAAAAAGTGTCTTTTTGCAGGCTTTCGGATTACTTCTTTAGCTAAAGAAAGAATAATATTTCCTTTTTGTACGATAAACATACTATATCCGTCGGCCAGCAAGTTGAAAATAGTATGCAAAAAATGTAATTTTACCTTAACTTTTTTGCCATAGAAAAGTATAATAAGATAAAGTCTAATATGAAATTCGATGATTTTCCATATTCCCGTCCAGAAATGTCCCAATTTACGGAAGCCTTTGAAGCGCTTTTAGCCCAATTCAAAGAAGCCGATCAGTTTGAAAGTCAGAGTAAGATTTTCAAACAGATCAATCAAATGAGACAGGATTATTCTACCATGTATAATTTATGTCATGTCCGACACACCATCAATACTCAGGATACTTTCTACGAAACCGAAAATACTTTTTTCGATACCAACAACCCCAATTTAGAAGCACTGGTCAATAAATTCTATGCCGCACTCCTAAAATCTCCTTTTCGCAAGGATTTAGAAAAACGATGGGGCAATCAGCTATTTATTATAGCAGAGTTGACGATGAAGACTTTCGAACCGACGATTCTGGAGGATTTACAAAAGGAAAATCAGCTGGCTAGTCAGTATGTCAAAATCAAAGCGGCGGCCAGAATTACTTTTGAAGGAAAAGATTATAATTTTTCTTCCATCCTTCCTTTGGAAAGGTCAAAGGATCGGAATACTCGAAAAAGAGCCAGTGCTGCCAAATGGAAATTCTTTGCCGATCATTCTGATAAAATTGAAAACATCTATAATCAGCAAGTAAAAGTCAGGCATCGCATTGCCAATGAATTGGGATTTAAGAATTTTGTAGAATTGGGTTATGCCCGCATGCTCCGCTCTGATTATAATGCCAAGATGGTGGCCAATTTCCGACAGCAAGTACTCAAATACATTGTCCCTATCGCTAGTGGCCTCTATGAAAGACAAGCCAAACGCTTGGGCATGGATGATCTAAAATATTACGACGAAAACTTCCGCTTTGCTTCCGGAAATCCAAAACCACAAGGCGATCCCAAATGGATCATTGACAATGCCAGTAAAATGTACGAAGAACTCTCTCCAGACACCAAAGAGTTTTTCGAATTTATGCGCCAAAAGAATTTAATGGATTTGGTCAATAAAGATGGCAAAGCCACGGGGGGATACTGCACTTATATCGATCACCATCAAGCACCGTATATCTTTTCTAACTTTAATGGGACTAGTGGAGATATTGATGTACTGACGCATGAGGCAGGGCATGCCTTTCAAGTATATTCTAGCCGGCAAATTGGTTTGCCAGAATACAACTGGCCGACTTATGAAGCTTGTGAAATACATTCCATGAGTATGGAGTTTTTCACTTGGCCTTGGATGAATCTATTTTTTAAAGAAGATACGGACAAATACAAATTTGCTCACCTTGCCGGAGCTATCAAATTCTTGCCTTATGGTGTCGCCGTAGACGAATTTCAACACTTCGTTTATGAAAACCCTACTGCAAATAATGCAGAACGCAATAAGGCTTGGCGAGATATCGAACGCAAATACCTCCCTCATCGAAATTATGAGGATAATGCGTTTTTAGAAAGCGGTGGTTACTGGCAGCAACAAAGTCATATCTTCAGTATGCCTTTTTATTATATTGATTATACCTTGGCGCAAATTTGTGCTTTCCAATTTTGGAAACGTGACCGCGAAGATCATGAATCTGCTTGGGCAGATTATCTACGCCTTTGCCAAGTTGGAGGAAGTAAATCCTTCTTAGATCTGGTCAAATTATCCAATCTGAAATCTCCTTTTGAAGATGGCTGTGTAGAATCCGTCGTTGGTGAAATCAAAGCTTGGTTAGATAGTATCGACGATCAAGGCTTTTAATAGCCGGTATATTTACGCTTGTCAAATAGTTTGTCGAAATAACAAAGATTGATGCTAATTAATAGCATCAATCTTTGTAGTTTCGTGCAATACCGACCTCCTAATACATCTCCTTACCTATGGCAAAACTATGGCTCATTATTCAACGAGAATACCTCACTAGGGTAAAGAAAAGATCTTTCCTCCTCGCAACTTTTCTGACGCCTCTCGCCTTTGGCGTTTTCTTTATTGTGATTGGATTTATTTTCTCTTATGATGGTGGAGAAACATTGCATATTGCAGTAGTCGACGAAGGGAAGGTATTGGGTTCTTCTATTGGAAAAGACGAAGATAAACTCTACTTCCATTTAGTCGATGCTTCTCTAAAAGATCTGAGAGCTAATTTTGACGAAGGAAAATACGATGGCATTTTAGTTGTCCCCCCCATCAATAATTTACGTTCCAGAAAACATTCGGTCTATTACTACCGAGAAAAAGCCCTCGGCTTGGAAATCCGGAGTAGTATTTTGCAGAAAGTCCGTCGTCGCATCCGCGACTACAAAACCGACGCCCTAAACCTCAAGCAAGAGGACATCAGAAGCTTAAATGTAGAAATCGCTTTTCAACCCGAACCCATTCAGGAAGGTCAGGAAGACAGCAGTTCTATGGATGCTTGGATTGCCGCCGCGCTAGGAGGGATGATGGGGATGATTATGTACATGACCGTATTTATTTACGGGATGATGGTGATGCGTAGTGTCATGGAAGAAAAAATGAATCGCATTGTAGAAGTGATGATTTCTTCTGTCAAACCTTTTCAATTGATGATGGGAAAAATCATTGGCGTTGGTGCTGTTGGATTAACTCAGGTTTTGATTTGGGCGATCCTGATTCCTTTGTTTAGTGTTTTGGTAAGTTTGATTTTTGGCTTTGATACTTCCCGAACGGACATGGCGATGTCTGCTACAGAAATTGATCCAGAAGAAGCCCAATTTATGGCGACTCAAGTTTGGGAAGAATTAAAAGCGCAACGTTGGGTAGTAATTCTACCGCTCTTTATTTTTTATTTTCTAGGAGGTTACTTTTTATATGCTTCGCTCTTTGCAGCGGTGGGTTCCGCGATGAGTGATGATATGGGCGAAGGACAAGCTTTGACCATCCCCATCACCATCCCCGTAGTCATGGCTTTTTATATCATGTTTGCCGCCATCCGTGCTCCGCAAAGTACGCTAGCCATTTATTCCTCTATTTTTCCACTTTTCTCTCCAATTGTAATGCCCGCTCGGCTAGCTTTTGATCCACCCCTTTGGGAGATTGCGATATCTATGGCTGTCTTGGCGGCTACCTCCATTTTCTTTGTTTGGTTGTCGGGTAGAATTTATCGCGTTGGTATTTTGATGTATGGTAAGAAGGTGAATTTGCGAGAATTGGGCAAATGGCTTTTTTATAAGAATTGATTGGGGGAATGCTCCAGTCTGAAACCCCATACTTGCGTCGAATCGAAATTCCAAGGAAAGTTTCATGCTCCTAGGGTCTTTAGAAAAAATTACTTATCCAACGGGAGGGACGACTCAGTTTATGATGGGGGCAAATGAGGAGTTTGGGATTTCGGATGAGGCTATAAAGGTGGTGGACAATCAATATTCCAATTGTAATATTCCTCCTGATCATAATACCATTGATTCTCCAGTGAGTTTCACGACCGAACAAATTATTGGAGGGTATTATAAAGTTTGGGTTGACTTTGAGCGCGGACATGCAGGAGGGGCAAACTGTTCGAATTGCTCAACCCTTGTGAAATTTACAGCAACTATCAAAGTGGATCCAAATACCGGCAAAGAAATCTCTACGGGTCTATTATTGATCGATCAAAAATATGGCGGTTATCTAAGATCTAACTATATAAATGCCCAAAGTGTAGGACAATTAAGTCTCCTGCATTTTTCTTCTATTCCTATAACGAATACTTCCACCTTCAATGGCCATACCGTTGGCTATAGAAGTGTCTATAAAATTATTGGAGGACAAAAATCTAGATATGAATATCTGGCTCAGAAATTATCGCCTCCGGTGAATGCCTATCCTGTTCCTCCGCTTCCTCCCAAATATGGGACTGGCCAACTTCTCAAAGAAGAGCATTTTAACAGTCAATCTGAAGTCATTGCTTCTACCGTTAATGTTGGGGAGGAGATTAGTAGTACAACCTATTATCCAGATCGTGGGCTCAAGTTTTTATTTATCAATTGCTCAACCAGTGAACCTTCTTTTGGTATGGGAACTAGTGGTCTCGGAATATTCATCCAAGCCCCTTATAATCTACCCACCCCTGGCTTATACCAACTAAATAGCGTAATCGAAACCGTAGATGGTGTTACAAAAACGACAGACTACCAATACGATTCTGACCAACACGTCTATCCAACCCAAACTACTCTGGTCAATTCTGATGGTAAAACACATACCACGGAGTATGTTTATCCACCAGATTATTCAGGAGGAAAGCCAACGGCAAAAAGTACACTTCTGGCTAAAAACATGATCTCTAGTCCCATCGAAACCAAACGAAAAGTCAATGGTAACTTAGTGGGAGGACAAATCACTTCTTATGCAAATTTTTATGGAAACCTGACGCTTCCCCACCGCTCTTGGGAAATCTATCAAGATGGATCTGATCGAAAAATGGTAAGTCTGAATTATCATCCAGATGGTTATCTGAAAAATATAAAAAAACGAGGAGCACCTTTAGAAGAATATACCTGGGAAAATAAAGTACTCAAGACCAAAAATATTCTGGACTGGACTTGGACTTACGATTTTTATCCGGGCTCAAAATTAATTCGTTCCATTGTTGATCTAAATGACATTACCTCGACTTTTACTTATGATCCCCTCATGCGTTTGACCAATGCGACTGCCCGAAACGGTGGCCTCAGTACCGACTACCAATATAGCTATAGCCTCGCCTCCGGAGGCTCCCCCAATCGCATCGGTACTTATGATGCCGCACTCAAACAATGGACCTATAAATATTTTGACGGCCTCGGACGAGATTTACAAACGGTACAAAAAAACTACTCTCCCAAATATCGAGACGTGGTAAATGCCGTAGCCTATGATAGCTATGATCGGATTGATATTCAAACCTTACCCTTTGAAGCTGGAGGGAGCGGAGCCTACGCTGACCCACAAGGCCCCAATACCAAATTCACTTACGAATCTAATCCATTAAACAGAGAAGTCCTCCGAACTTTTGCGGATAACAGTAACATAAGTACTACTTATTTATCTAACGCTGGAGGAGAAGTCAATGGATACGCTGAAGCTACTTTATATAAAACAATAACGACTGACGAAAACGGCAACAAAACAGAAACCTTTACCGATAAAATCGGCCAACTCATTCTCACCCGTCGCT
>CAYQRA010000140.1:0-11343 GCA_964419315.1 uncultured Saprospiraceae bacterium
GAATTTACAATCCTTATCTGTGGGCAGAATTCAATACAGAAGATTTAACTGGACCTAATGCTAAAACATTGGATGCCTGGAATCATGTTCATACGATTACTCGCATCCCTAATAATCCCAAAACTAAAAATGGTGGAGATTACGGTGACTTTGCTCAGGTAATCAACCAAGATGGAGTAAGAACTCTTTATGAACATTATGCTTTAGCTGACCATCATCAAATGAGCGAATTGTTGTTTGATTATAGAATCAAAAATTTAAATATTAAAAACCACAATCACTCTGAGGGACATTCTCACTAAAATGAAAAAAATACTGTGCCAACATTCCGTATCGAGATTTTTGGAATTTTGAAAATCCAGCAAGGGAAATAAAAGCACATTAGGATAGTCTGTCGATTCGCTATGGCTTCGAAATTTTGCCACTTGAAGATGCGTTCTGTGCTTCTCAAAATTTGTCCGGGACTGCCAGAAGATTAGAAAGACAAGAGCGTAAAGTAGAACTATTGGAACTATTAAATTTGGCAAAGAACTTTTATCCTAATTCGCAAATCTTTAAAAGGATGTATGCTGAATACGATATAAAATAAATAAAAACACTTGTTACAGATCGATGCAGATCACCAAAAAGAAAAAATAAATGAGACTACCGCTAAATTGTACGGTTGATTATATAAACGACTTTTTGACCAAAGCAGAAGCAGAAGAACTGTATGCTCTATTGATAAATCAATATCAAATAGATCAGGCAAGAATGATTCAGGAAGCGGGTGGAAGGTTAATAAAAACAGATAGTTTCAAAATTCTGTTCTTAACGGATGAATTAAAAGAGCAGAAAAGTCATCCAGAAGAAATACACGGTAAAAATTATGCTTTTAGCGGTAAAATGGCAGAATTGAAAAAAAAGGTTGAAAACTTATTAAACAGGGAATTTGACCTTGCTATGTGTTTGTATTATCCAGATGGCAATTATTTCGGCCCTATCATAGTGATCAAGAAACATCTGGAGATAATACCTTATTGCCTTCCATTAGTTTAGGTGGAGTGAGGGAGTTTAGTTTTAAAGCTAAGGCCAGTGGGGAAAATTATAATTTAGAATTAGCCAACGGAAGTGTCTTAATTATGGGGGAATATTGTCAATCTAGCTATACCCATAGCTTATTAAAGAATCCAAAATATAAACAGGATAGAATAAATATTACCTTTAGAGATCGAAATTTTCAGTAGAATAAAAATAGGCTTGTGGCGAACCAATGCGTAGTTGTCCAGATCCTTAATCCGTTAGCGTGCAGCTACGCGAAGCCTTGTAGCCAATTAAAAAAACCGAAGTGCCGCATTCAGGATTTATAGTTCCAACTTGATAAGTGATGGGCTTTCGTAAGCGAATAAAGTATGAAAATTAATTCAGAATCAAATAGAGCTGGATGGTTGTCTTTTTTTGCAGAGATGTCAATAATTATTCTCTTTGCAATAATCATAAATACCTATTATGAAGAATATTTTTTAATGTACATTATCTTCTTAATAATTGGATGGCCAATGTTAAGGAAAATTAATAACCTTAGATCCAAATTAGACTTAAATCCAAAGGATATAAAAAGAGAATATAAACTGAATTTGAAAAATGAATATTTTGATTTTTTGATAAATGTAGGATTCGGATTGGTGTATATAATCATTCTACTAATAGAACGTCCAGACTCTTATCTATTTCAATTATTAATGATTACAAGTCTTCTTTTGATAACAATTTATTTGAAGAAGCTGGAAAAAAAGGATAGGAATAGACTGGTTTTGACGGAGAAAGAAGTGATCCTTAGTGATGGAGAAATTACAAGAATTGGATTGAATAATGGCTTGATAGTGGATAGGAAGGAGGAAGGAATACTAAGGTTGGAAAATGGAAAAAAAGAATTAGTAATAGATTTGAATCGAATTTTAAAATCGTATCATGAGGAGTTGATTAGTGAATTGTCTGCTTATAAGGCAAAATGAATTAAGTAGAAAAATGAGAATAAATTTTATAATCACTGTAGATGGCTTTCGAACTCAAAAGAACTCAATGCTATCTTTCTCCTAGGATTAGCGTTGAGGTTTTCAAATTAGGAATACCATCAAAATAAGCTAGAACAAAGTCTCGCTGTCCATACTCCACATTCGCTCCGTACTGCATTTATACAAACCATAAGCTTCAATAAAAAAATCAAATCTAGTTATGACTAAAACTAATAAACTCTTGATAATATATGTTTTGATACTTCTTACCTCTTGCAACGAAAGAAAAGTGACAAACGAAGACAATTCAAGTATCAAAATTCAAATAGACAGCTATATAAAAAATGCAATAACTGCTTTTGAAATTCCAGGAATATCAGTTGCCGTATTGAAGGAAAATAAAATTCTATATAAGAATAGCTTTGGATATACCTCAATTCAGGATAGTACATTGGTAAATGATAATACCATGTTTCGAATATTTTCAACCACAAAATTATTTACGGCGGTTGGTATATTTCAATTGATTGAAGATAATGAAATCTCATTAGAAGACCCTATTGAAAAGTATATTTCTCCTTTGCCTGATAAATGGAAAGGTATAAGAATAAATAATTTGTTAACTCATTCCTCTGGACTTCCCAATATGATTTGGTTTAAGAACGACCTTTCAGATAGCGAGTTGATGAAACAATTAGCTGCCGCAGATATGGACTTTGAAATAGGGCAAGAATTTCGATACAATCAAACTAATTACTGGTTCTTGGCAAGGATTATTGAAAAAGTAACGAATATGCCTTATGAACAATTTATTATCAATAATCAATTTGACTCGGATCCTAAAGGGGTATTATTTTTATCCAACTCAGACAGTACGATTGCCAATCGTGCTAATAAATACAATTACAACTATGAAGAGAAGAAATTTGATAAAGACTTAGCCAATGATGGACCACGTGCTTTAGCAGGGAATGGTTTAAACATCAATATAAATCAATTTATTGAATGGGATAAAAAATTGGAAAATAATAAAATCCTTAAAGCATCTACTCAAACAAAGATGTGGTCGCCATTTGAATATACAAATGGCAAAAGAGATTTTCTCATGGGGTGGGGAAAGTATTATACAAACAATACCTACTCCTACGGCTTTTCAGGAGGCAACCTTTCTAACTTTAGAAAGTTTATAGATGATGAAGTAACAATTATCCTACTTTCAAACGGCTATAAATTGAACGCTTATGATATTATTGTTGATGACATAGCTAGGATGTGTATAGATAGTATAAAAAAAGATAATCCCATCCTAGAGAGTGACGTTTTTAATCTAGTAAAACAAAAAGAATATAATAAGGCAAAATCTTTGTACAAGAAATTAGTAGTGGAGAATCCTAATACGAGTTTAGGCAATTTAAAATGGAATATCAATAAAATGGGAAATTGGCACTTGGAAGCCAGTGAATATAAAGAGGCCATAAATGTTTATAACACAAATGCAGCATCAATCCCTGAGTGGTGGGTGTCTTATGTTGGATTAGCAGAATGTTATGAAAATATAGGCGATAAAAATAAGAGTATCAATCTTTATCAAAAAGCGATGACACTCAATATCGAAAATGAAATGAACTATAATCCAGTTTTAAAAGAGATAATTGAAAAATTAAAGAATACGGACCATGATAAAGATTAAAACTATCTTAGCGGCTTTATAAAGCGAAGCTACAGGGGGCATACGTCAACCTTTAACGGCAAGCAAAAGAAGAAAGGGAGATACAAAATATCAAATACTAAAACAAAAGACTTTGTTTGATACTACTAATCATTACTCTTTAGATCTTATTTAAAACGTCCTGAGTCGACACAAAATAAAACAATGAAAAACGGGTTTCTTATTATTTTAACAATGTTGCTGATATCCTGTAGTCCTTCCGATAAAGAGAAGGTAGCGAGTGAGGTAAAAACCAATTTATTAGATCAAATTCAAATTGATTCCTTAAATATCAAATTGGATAGTTTGAATGAAATTGGGATATTCAATGGTTTTTCTGTATCCATAGTAGATACTTCCGGGATAGTATTTAATCGAGGTGTTGGCTATTCGGATGTTTCGATAAAAGAAAAATATGATAAGCATACTATTCAGAATATAGCTTCGATTTCCAAGGTGTTTATTGGAGTTTCCCTATTAAAAGCGCAAGAATTAGGATTACTTGATTTAGACGATTCGGTGAATAAATATCTAAATTTTGAAGTAAAGAATCCCAACTTTCCAGAAGTCCCAATTACCCTAAGACAATTAGCAACGCATACGAGTTCCCTTCTCGACACCAAGGAGTATATGGATAATTGTTATGTAAATAAGTATGATACGCCACTTAAAAATGAACTAAAAGAAGATTATGAACTTTATTATAAAAACTCCTCAGCAAGCCAAATTACCTTATCCGATTTTTTCAATAATCTTTTAAATAAGAATGGGAAATGGTATTCGGATTCGATTTATTCTAAAACCAAACCAGGAGGATTTTATGAATATAGTAATGTTGGAGCTTCCCTATGCGCATTGATAATAGAAAAGGCATCGAAGAAACCATTCACAAAATTTACAGAGGAATATATTTTTAAACCGCTCAATATGTCATCGACGGGTTGGTTTTTTAAAGATGTTGAGATGACCAATCATACCAAACTATATATTGACGAAATTGAATTGCCCTATTATGAATCAAATTCTTATCCTGATGGAGCTCTAATAACTTCTAATGTAGATTTGAGTAACTTTCTGGTAGAATTACTAAGAGGTCGATTAGGGAAGGGAAAGCTATTGTCTACTTCTAGTTATAATGAATTGTTTAAATCGCAATTACAAGAAGCGCAATTGAAAAAGAAGAATTTTAATGTTGGACTTTTTTTGGACAAAGAATTGAAACACAATGTTATAGGTCATAGTGGAGGAGATCCAGGAACCAATACGCTGATGTATTTAAATACAGAAAAAAATACAGGTAGAATAATGATATTAAATAGTGATTCCGATAAAGAAAATGCAATTGATGTTTATTGGGGAATATGGAAAACGCTTGATATAAATCAAATTCCCAAATAAAAGACAAGCTTTAAAAATAGTAAAGATGAGAACCTCAAAAAATAAAACGGATAAATCTTCAAAAAATAAAAATTCCAAATCTTTCTTTAGCAAAGTGGAGGGGAATGATTTTTTTGCTTCTTCTAAAGAAAAAACTTTTTCTAGTCCTCCGCCGATTCAAACTAAATCCATTGAATCTAAACTGCAGGAGAGTCAAGGAAGTGGCAAGTCGATGGAGAAGGATACCAGAAGTGGAATGGAGCAGGCATTTGGCACTGATTTTAGTAAGGTGAAAATCCATACAGGGTCCGCAGCGATTCAGATGAATAGGAGTTTGAGTGCCAAAGCATTTACAAGCAATAATGACATCTACTTCAATAAAGGAGAGTACAATCCAAATACAAAGGCTGGAAAGAAATTATTGGCCCATGAATTGAGTCATACGATCCAACAAAAATCGATGAATCATACCACCATCCAACGCTTTGGAGTGGATGATGTGTTTGATGAAATGAAGGGTAAAGCATTTGAGTTGGTGGATGACTTTGGTGGTATAAAAAAAGGAACAAAAATCATTATTGCAGATTGGAAGGGAAATGCCAGCCAAGCTTATGGCTATTACAATAAAGAAGGAAAGAAAATCTATACCAGTATAGAGAAGTATTTATTAAAACCTGTCTTTTCAAAAACAGCAGGACTGACTAAATATGAAGTGGGATTAGATAAGCAAAGGAGTACGGTAAAAAAATCTCAATTGAAATTGGAGGAATGGAAAAAGCAAGAAGCAAAATATAAGAGAAATAGAAAAACATGGGAAGCAGAGCTTAAAAGATTAGAAGATTTACATACTAAGCGGGAGTCCACCATGAGTAGAATGTTGATCAGAGAAACCATGTACAATAGGTTTGATGCAGATATCGTAAAATGGGTGGACCATTATAATACCCTCAATGCTCCGAAAACTAAACTGCAGTATAAAGTCGTGAAGTCCATTTTGTTTCAGGAAACCCGAATGGGAACTAGCGGTCAGCACCTGAAGAAACCACCTTATGAATATAATGGAATCAAAAGCCAGTACAATTTAGGACAAGTCATTGATTCTTCTGGTCCGCAACAATACCTAATGATTAAAGAGATGGCGCCTAGCATCTACAAAAAATATGGCTTTGATAAATTTGAAAAAAAGGCCAAATGGAAAGGCATGTCTGGCGCGGAATGGTGGGGCAATGAAAAATTTACAAAAGCGATCAAAGAGTTTTCTGAATGGAAAGACAAGGGGGGAGATAGTTTAATGGGAAACAAAAAAGATTTATACCTTGATTATGAATTTTGGATTAGGGCTACGGTGAAATGGCTGTTTTACAAATACGCTAGAACCAAAGATTGGTCGAAAGCTGTAAAAGCTTTTAATGGCCGCGGATCTGCTGCTGAAAATTATAAAAAGAAAGTGCTTGAAAGAGCTTCTAAAGGAGACGCTACTTTCGTTGGCAATAACTAAATCGTCTTCCTCCAATGTATAAAAATATTATTTTTATGTTCCTCCTTTTAGTCGGATGTCATTCTGCCACCAAGGAGAATGCTTCCCAATGGTCTGCTAGTTTTGATTTCGATAGAGATGAAAAAATCGACAGCATCAGTTATACTTATAGCGGTGGAGCGCATTGCTGTTATCAATTATCGGTTCACTTAAGTGCTTCCAGGGAGCGAGTGGAAATTCCTCATTTAATAGAAGGAGGTTACCTAGTATTTAACTTGAGTCAACCAGACAATTTTGCGATTGCTGATTTTGATAAGGATGGACGGCCAGAAATTTATATTAAAAATAAAGATACAGAATCTGAAAATAAAGGCGTTTATGTAGACTTTCAAAAAGAAAATAATACGGACAAATTTTTCGGAACCGTAAAATATCTACCTACGGAAGAATGAAATAAATCTCGGTTTTTAATAATCTACCTTAACCACTTTCTCAATTACCATAAGCTCTCCAGTGATTAGTTTTAGATAGTATAATCCAGCAGGAAAAAATTCAAGATTTACCGTAGACGTCTTGGCATTGGGCTGCTGGGTGAGTAGCAAACGACCGTTTTGGTCGAACAGTTTGATTTGATTTAAAGGAACAGCAGTATTGATCTCTACTTGATCTAAGGTTGGGTTTGGAAATAACTGAATTTTTGTTCCCGGTAGAATTTCTGATACTTCTACCGATTCCCCTTTGTCAAAACCCAGTCCATAAGAATAGGCATCAAATCTTCCAAAGCCGTAGGTATAGGCCAGTACTCCGTCTGGCGCTTCCAAATTGATAGACCCCGTTGGCAAGGTAATCATGGCATAACTATAAGAAGGGTTGTCGGGAAATTCTTTGAACTCATTGAGTACATTAGCGCCATTGACTTTTACACTTTCAACGTATTTGGATGCACAGAATAAATTTAGGAATTGTTTAGTGAAAATATTTACGTTGCCCGTAAAGCTCGTAAGACTTTCAAAATTCATGGATCGAATACGATAGTCCATGGAATGTAATTGGAGCATGGTTGGGTCCCCTAAATCACTAGCATTACAAGATTGGGAAGGATTGAGTTGGGTGACGAAAAAACCTTTATCAGCGCTTAAGATTTTAGGACTATCATAAAATAAATCTTTGAATTCCCCTGCATCCAAAGTAGCAATGGAACTTCCATTCAATAGTATTTCTGTATTGTCTTCTTTTGCCAAAACTTTAAAATAAGAACCTCCTTGCCCTTTAAATGGGATCAAGGCAAATGATTGGGCGGCATAGGAAATTGGAAATAACTGATCGTATAGATGATTGTCCGCCAATTCATCACAATACAAATTGGCGCGTGCCGCGCCTGAAAAAACGGCTAATTTTTCTCCATTGCTAGATTTGATTTTAGATCCCGTCAAATCACCAAAAGATTGAACTTGATAACTTTCTCCTGCATTCAACGTCACGGTGAAGGGGATGCCCGCAGGGCGAAGCGCGGCCGTATTGGTGGCAGGAATTATTTCCACTTCCGTATTATCCTCCGTAGCGACTAAGACGAAGGAAGAGGGCGAATCTCCAGAATTATTGACGTCTTTCACCGCCGAAACGATATATTCCGAGCCTAATAATTCCTTGCTTAAAAGGACACTAGCATCCGTGAAATATCGCCTAAAATGTACGGTGAAGAGATTGGCGGTGGTGCTGGTATTGATTCTGAGTCCAAAGTTTTTAATTTCTTCTGAACCTTCCGCATAAAAAATTCCTTCTGGTAAAATATACTCCGTAACTTCATTGCCAGTATAATCAAAAGAAAAAGTAAGACCTGTAGCGGGGTAAGTTAACGTAGCTGTGCCGGATTCCTTGGCCGAAACAAAAATAGAGAATTGAGGTTGCCCATTAAAAATCAAATCAATATTTTCCATGTAGGCGACCCAAAATTCATTTCCATCGGTACCAAAATCTTGTGCTTTTAAACTGGCAAGAGTAAAGGTGGATAGCAGAAGGATTAATATTTTTTTCATAACTCTATTTTTTGAAGTAGGATCTTTAATATAAAGATAATTGATTAAAGTTAAAAGGGAGCCGAGAAATGAGTTTTTGGATAGAGACCGTCAAAAGAAAACTAGAACTTTGGTTTTTCTGCTCTATATTTAGGAACATGTACCAACAGTAAATGGGGAAGAGGAGCTACCATTTGTATCAATTAAGCAGTTTTAAACAACTTCTTAATCTAAATCTGGATGAAAAATAAAATTGCAATAATTACCGGAGTCAGTCGACTAGCAGGAATAGGTCGGGCTATTGGGGTAGAATTGGCAAAAAAGAAAATGGATGTTTTCTTTACTTATTGGAGTGCCTATGATCGGGAAATGCCTTGGGCTGTTGCGGAAGAGGAACCCGATTTGATTCAAGAAGAAATACGAGCGCTCGGTGTTCGCTGTGAAAAAATAGAATTGGATTTGTCGGAACCTACTGCGGTAACTAAATTACTGAAGGAAGTTAAAATTCAATTGGGAAATTCTCAAGTCTTGGTGAATAATGCGACCTATAGTACCAGTACCAATCTCGACAATTTTTCAGGGGAAGCATTGGACAAACATTATGCGCTTAATATAAAAGCAACTACGCTATTGACCATCGAATTCATCAAACAATTTGCCTTCGCCGAAGGAGGAAGAATTGTAAATCTAAGCTCTGGTCAATCGCTTGGGCCGATGCCCAATGAAATCGCTTATGCCATAAGCAAAGGAGCCATTGAGACCTTGACTTATACCTTGGCTCAAGAAATCGCTTCCAAAGGAATTACGATCAATGCGGTTAATCCTGGTCCAAATGATACCGGCTGGATGGATGAAAACCTAAAGCATACTTTACGCACTCAATTTCCGTTGAATAGATTAGGTAAGCCTCAGGATACCGCTAATCTAATTGGCTTTTTAGTGAGTCCAGAGGCAGCGTGGATAACCGGGCAGGTGATCCATTCGGAGGGAGGATTTAGGAGGTGAAGAGGGCAGGAGCTAAGCTTGACTCTAGTACTTAAAGTCGAAGTAAACTAATAGGACAAAACTATGCAAATAAAAAGAATCCCTTTTTCGATTTTTTTGATGGCCTCCATTTTGATTTGTGCTTGCGAAGATAGGACGGCTTACAGGGCTGAAGTAAAAGCAAGTAAGGAAAGGTATGTTCATATAGAAAAAAATATTGAAAGTTTATCTGAAAAGCTTAGTGAAGAACACGATGCAAGCCTAAATTGGGAGGATGTTACTTTTGAGTATCTTTATGAAGTTCAAGAATATTTGGAAAGCGGAGATAAAAGATTAGTGCTTGATTATTTTAATGATTTTGAAATTTACAAATCAGCAGGAAAGTATTACTTGTCTTATCCCTTGTATGCTTATGGGAGAACTATTTATCTAGATTTGGAACTATCGGCGGCCCTGTTAAATAGCTTAAAAGAAAAAAAGAATCCCAATTTTGATTATTTTCTGATAGCGGTAATTGAGCTTGATAGTGTGAAAACAATTAATTTTGAATTCGAAAGTGAATTGGATGACTACTATTCTAGAATTAGGATTGAGCGAAATAAATCTTTAAAAGGAAGGGGAAGTATTTTAGATTTAGAATATGTCAGTGAAAGGAAGTTGGATCTGAATTAGTGTTGTGCTCTGTTGCGTGATTCACAGGTCGTTCCGATCTATAAGTCCTTTGATGCCATGTGTGAGTTTCTCTGAAAAGTTTAAAAACCAACTATTAATGCGAATAAGCAGTAGGAATATTGAATCTCGAATGTCTAAGGCTGAAGATAGATTTGTTAAAGCAAAGTAGGAAAAGTAAAAACAAAATGATCGTAGTACAAAATCGTCGAAGAAAAATCGAAAATATAAAAAAGGATTTTCCCAACTCCGTCATCATTGATGTAACGTCAAAGGGAGATATGCCAATGTTAAAATTTAGTCCCTTTTATCCAATTGGTGGGATACCCATTCCTTATTCTGAAAATAAGTTTGCCAAGTCTGTGGAAGGAATTTGGCAGGGATTAAAGGTTTTTGAAAGTCAGGACATTGATGAATCAAAATTTCAAATAAGTTCCATGAAAGGTTTGAAAAGAACGGTTCGGAAATTTGGGATGCCCAAAGGGCATAGGAAAGGAATAAACGGGCAGGAACTACTGGATTACATTACGGCAAGGAAGTTGATTTATTTGCCAGCATACAACTGGGTTTTGGATCATCACCTTGGAAAAGAAATAGAAGAACTAAAAGGAATAGCAAAAAATAAAACGCTTATACTATTAGATTACGAAACCAATGGAGATATTGAAAATCCTAAGAAACCACTATCTCATGCCCAGTTAATTAAAAAGAATATTGAAAATAAAATTTAGACCCATGAATAATTCGCCCAAACGCTTACTACTTGTTTTTATTTTTACTTTTGTCTTTTCCGGAATAGCGATCTCTCAGACCACCGAGCCTGCTAGTGAGAAAAAACAGGGATGGAGTATATTGGATAGAGAAGTATTTAAGATCAAATATCCAAACGATTGGGAACTGTCTGAAAAAGGAGAAATGGGAACTAGTTTTATTTTGCTCAGTCAGCAAGAAAACGAGGAAGATCAATTTAGAGAAAACCTAACTTTACTCGTTCAAGATCTATCCGCTCACGACTTGAACTTGGATCAATACACGGACTTATCCATAAACCAGATCAAAACCTTAATCACGGATTGCGAAATACTTTTCAGCGAAAGGGTGAAAACAGAAGAAAACGAA
>CAYQRA010000141.1:0-11289 GCA_964419315.1 uncultured Saprospiraceae bacterium
AAAAAATAATCACCTGGATTGGCGATCTCTTTCGCCTATTGACGCAAAGAATCTATACGATTATGGAAGTGATTGCGGTCAATTTTTACAGCATCATCTTACTAATCGTTCTCTACGCATTTTATTGGCAATTCGATCAGGCACAAGATTTACTCTTGACCCTCAATCAGGAAAAGGATTGGCAGGTTATGCTTTTTTTCTTTACCCTCACCAACCTCGCCGTTATTTGTTGGTACTTGCCCAAGTATCTGTATCCAGAGAATGAAGATTCTTTTCATAAGATCAATTCTACGATGGATTTCATCAACGCAGAAGTGAGTTATCATCGGCAAGATATTAGCGTAGACGAGCAAGCGGCAGCCAACCGAAGAGAGTATAATGAATTGGTTCCGCGCTTTATGGGAACAGCCGTTTTGCTGATCGTAGCACTGGGTATTCTGAATGTCGCCAACGAAATTGAACCCGATCATTTTCGAACGCCCGCTTCTTTATTACTGGCTTTTTTTGGCTTTGCTTTTTTGATGCTTTTATTGGTTAGTCGAGAGGAAGAAACGGTATTGACAAAAGTCATTGCCTGGTTGACAAGGAAATTAAAAAATCAAGTCTTTTGGTTGTATATCTTTTTTGCAATCATCGGCATCGCCTTAGCCGTAATGGCTTGGTTTAACAAGGGAAGTCTCCGAGATATTTCCAACTTGGTTACAGGTTCACTTTTAATCGCTCTGGCCTTTTTTGTCTTTACCTCTTTTAGATCCATCCTTCCCTTTTTCAAAGAAGATAGAAATATTGTGGCGCTTCTTTTAAGCTTCTCTATTCTTTCCTCTTTGGCTTTTCTGATCATCAATATCAACACTTCTTTTTCTCAAAAACTCAATCCGCTCATTTGTGCCAATTTGGCTTTCATCTTATACCTTTCGATTTTTTATTGGTTTAGAGTCATTGGAAAACGCAAAAAAATATACCTGGTTACCTTACTTCTAATTGGAACGGCCGTTTTGTTTTTTGTTACCAGCAGCAAACAATTTTATCAGGTAAAATATGTGGACAATCTGGAGGAGCAATCCAAGACGCCCATTTATCCAGTTGAAGATCGAATTAGTCTGGCTAATTATTTTAAAAACTGGGTAGCGCATCGCAAAGATTATATCGCCAAGGTGGTGGCCGAAAAAGGCTACTACCCTATTTTTGTATCTGCGTCGGAGGGAGGGGGTTCCCGAGCGGCTTACTGGACTTCCATTTCTTATGCTTACATTCAAAACCAAGTTCCCGAATTTTACGATCAACACCTCTTTGCCATGACGGGTGCCTCTGGTGGAATAACCGGAAGCAGTACTTTCTTTTCGATGAAAGAAGGGGGCATCAAAGATCAGGACATTCACGAAAGTGCAAGAAAAATGTTTGGTCAAAACTTCCTCTCCGGAACCCTCACCCGATTATTAGGTTTTGATTTTTGGCAAGAAATCCTTGGCCTTGACTTGTTAGACAATCGAGCCATTATCCTACAGGAAGAATGGGCAGAAGAACTAAAAGAAGCGACCAACATCGATGCGCTTAGTCAGCCCTATTTGAGTTTTTGGTATGACAAAAAAACGAAGAAACTGGCCGCCACCGTTCCTCCCCTTTTATTCATCAATACTACTTTTGTGCAAAGAGGGAATCATGCTGTTTTTTCGCCAGTGACCTTTGACTCTACCTATTATCGAGGATATGATTTATTGGGCCAAATTGATCGGGTAACGGAGCGTAAAAAAACCGTTCAGATCAATACCGCCACAGTACTCAATGCTAGTTTTCCCTATATCTGTCCGGCTGGCTTTGTGGAAGAAACAGGCAATTTTGTAGACGCGGGTTATTACGACAACCTCGGTGCTCAAACGGCCATCGGCATTCTGCGCCAACTCGAAGCGGTTCAGCAAGAAGCACAAAAAAATCCAGCGGATAGTTTGTATGCTGCTTTTAAATTTATTGGTGTACAGGTTCGCAATGATCTTTCTGGTGGAGGTGGTTCCAAAGAAGTGGTCAATCATCAACTCAATGCGCCGATCATTGCTTTTAGTAAACTCAGCAGCGGCTATGTCGAATACGACGAATGGAATTATAGCGAAACGGGTGATGCTTTTTATGAACTCAATTTGACGCAAGTCGATATTTTTGATGGAAGGGATACCATCAAGCCGATCATTCCACTGGCTCGTTATTTATCGCCTTTGGCGCTAGAGGCAATGGATGCTTCTTTGCGCGTACAGGCGGCGGAGGTGGGTTCGGATTTGAATAAGATTGTGCGGGAGATGCGGTAGGAAAATAGAAAACCAATCGGTAAAGACTTTATTTCTACCGATTGGTCAAGTGATCGTTTTGAGATGTGATCAAAAAATTATAGGCTGCTTGATTTTAGCGAGACTTCTAGTGCAGCACAAATTTCAAAGGCTTTTTATCACCCAACTTAAGAAAATAAAAGCCGGAAGGCATCTCAGATACATCTATTCTTCCCGATGCTTCTAGTTCTATTCTTTTTATTAGCGATCCATTCGAGCTAATGATTTCTGCTGCTTCTGATTGGCCATTCCATTCCCAATTATCAAGGTAGAGAAAATCATTGGTTGGATTTGGGTAAATAGAATAAGCTGCATCAGCTTCTATATTTTTAGTATCTACAATAGCTCCAATATAAAACCTTGATACTTTACCTACTTCGTATTGACCAAAATAAAGATATTCCTCATGAACAGCCAAACCAGAAGGCCCCCGAAGACCAGGAACTAATATCTCTGGTGTGGCAAGATCGTCTGTAACATTTACCTTAGAAATATATCCGCCACTATATTCTCCAATTAATAAATTATCGCCATAAAAGAGGAGACTTGTGGGCTCCTCTAAATTAGAATAAACCGTCTTTGCCTCAAGTGTCGAAGCAGAAAAGTCCAATTTAAGGATTCGGTTTCCTTTGGGTTCCGCAATATACATTACATCGTTACGCATCGCTAAGCCTGCTGCCCATCCCAAGTCGGTCAAAACCACTTTTGGAATACTGCTCGTTTGGGAAATATTAAGCTTGTAAACTTCTCCCCCTTTTTCATATATTGAATAGTAGAGAAAATCATCTCCTGTGGCGGGATCCTTTCTAATCACCAATCCAACAGGCTGAGCATTTGGAGTATTAAGAATTTTAACGTAATTGCCATTCTTAAGGTCTGTTTTATAAATAGCCTGACCTATTGGATCAGCAATATACATTATATCCCCCAATACCGCTTGCCCATAGGCCGATTCCAAATCCGTAGCTAATGGCTCGAATAAAACATCATCCATTTCATTGACACCTCGCGTCCTTACTTCTCCTTTTTGGTAACGAGAAACATAAATTTGATCGTCAATAATGCTTATAAAAGAAGGATCATCTAATTGAGTCGAAACATCTTCAATCTGAGCAAATGCACCATAATAGAGAATGCTTGAAAAGAAAAAAAGTAGAATAGATTTCATAATTATATTTATTTAAAATTCACTAAAAAAATAGGTAGTTCAATGAGTTCAATGAGTTCAATCTGTTTTAATTAATTTAATGGGAGGACTTTGAAATTGACTGTTTTCTAATTTTAAAAAATACATTCCGTTTGCTAAGTCTTCATCAATAGTCAGCGTCCCTTTTTGAGCATTAATTTCCTTTGAGAAAACCTGCTGACCATTTAGGTTAAAAAGAACAAACCTTCCATACTTGACGGGTTCTTCTAGTTCATAGGATACATGGAATAAATCGGAACTTGGATTGGGATTTATGCTTACCTTTAAGTTCTTTCCGACTTCGTCGGTGCTGGTTGTTCCTGTTGTTTTCACTAAAAAAATAGTTGATCGTTCCCCACAGTCATTAATGGCTAGTAAATTCACCAAATGAGTTCCCGCAAAGTCATAAAGGTGAACCGGATTTTCTTCTGTAGACGTTGTCCCATCACCAAAACTCCATAAATAGCTTTGGCCATCAAAAGTTGTATTGGTAAAAGTCACGACCTGTATATCCTCTTCAAAAGTCGCAGAAGGAACTGGCACATCTCTTACCACAACGGCATCTTTCTTTTCAATAAATGCTGGTCCATCTGCCAATTCTACAACTAGACTTACATCGTAGCTACCGGAAGCAGGGTAACCTATAAAGGGGTCTTTTAGGTCAGAATTTGCGGGAACCCCTCCTTGGAAAGTCCATGTTCTGGAAATAACATCTGTCCCTAAATCTTCAAAGTTTGCAAGAAGTGTTGGACAGCTCTCTTCGTAACTAACCGAAAAATCTTTTTCATATGCTCTAGTTACCAGTTCCATCGAAAAGACATCATTTCGATTTTCCATATTCTCATTATTAATCCCCCAGCCAAAGTATCCTTTCCCATTCAATACTTCTGCAAAAGAATAAACCCGCTTAGTTCCAAGGAAATTAGATTCATTTATCCATTCGTCTTTTTCTGAATCGTATCGAAACAGTTTATCCCCTTGTCTATTTTCATTATTTATTCCCTCTTGCACATACATATTGCCATCAATATCAAAGCTTTGGCAAATCAAGCTGTAGTCCGTAGGAAAGTCAGCTTTTTGAGTCCAGGTTGCTTGATCTAAATCATATTCCCAAAAATCTCTATACGCTGCATCATTGGTACCACCGAGCCCAACATAAAGTTTGTTTTCTTTCACAAAACCAATTCCATAATAACGTTCAAAAGATGGTATCTCAGTGACTAGTTCCCAGCTATCTGAATCAGGAGTATACGCCCAGATTTCTCTAGAATAATCTTCAACATTAAGATCTATTGCGCCAAAAGCTACATAACATTTATCCGCTCCGGAGATTCTAGTCGCGTTAAGAATACCTTCTCCAGAAAAAGGACTCATTGGCTCCCATTCATCTGCTTGCGGATCATACCTCCACATATCTTTTAATAAATCGCCTGTACCAGTGTCATACCCCAAGCCTACATAACCAAATTCTTCATTGTCAAAACTGACAGATCTTATGATACCAGGATCTGAAGGAAATGATTTAATAGGCGCCCAGATTCCTGTAGCCGGATGAAAGGACCACCATTCATTAGAACCACCTACAATACTCATTCTTCCTCCTCCTACATAAACATATTCGCCTATAGAAAAACTATTGACTCTTTCTTTGCCTTCTCCGGGAAAGTCGGCTAATTGCTTCCAATAAATTTGAGCAAAAGAGGGAATCGAAAAAACAAAGAGAACCAGAAGGGTTGAGAAAAGATAGCGATAAATGTTTTTCATAATTTTAGCTTTTTTATTTTTAATAGGGCATTTTTTGGAAAAGAGTCGTTTAGGTTAATCGGAAATCGGTTTCCATTCCCAAAAGTTAAACCCGGTTTTAGTTCTGATGATTTAAATAAAATTCGTTCTTTATTTTTCAAGAGCATTGAAAAATAAAGAACGATTATTTTAAACACGTTACTTTCTTATCGTAAAAGGTAACAGGCAAATTAGAATAAATCGAAAATTAATATTTTAGCAGGAACGAGGACTTGATTTGACTCAGGTGGAAATCTTTGATGGACAGGATACCATCAAGCCGATCATTCCACTGGCTCGTTATTTATCGCCTTTGGCGATTGAGGCGATGGATGCTTCTTTGGAAGCACAGGCGGCGGAGGTGGGTTCGGATTTGAATAGGATTGTGTGGGAAATGAAGTAGAAAAATAGAAAACCAATCGGTAAAGATTTTACCTTTACCGATTGGTTAGATGATCTTTTTGGGGATTTGTGATTTTTTTGTTCAGATACTTACACGCTGAAATTGTTTTAATCGCAACCCGTTTTGCAAAAAGCAACTCTTTTTAACCAATTCGTTGGGTGATCCAATTCTAATTCGAATTGGGTTGGAGGATAGCCACATCCTGTCAAAAAAACTTGAACCGTTCCAGTGGCTTCTGTAGGTCCTCGAAACTGAACTAAATATTCATTTGGCAAGGTTTTAATGTTGCTTGAATTACAACCATACAATCCTAAGTACCAAGGTTGAACAAGATTCATATCCACCTCTCTATTCCAGAAATACCATGCATCTCCTCCTGTCCCATTATTCCCTTCCCCCTCATACAAAAGATTACAAGTAATTGGATCTACTTCCTTGCCAGAAGGTAGCCGATGGATTTTACTAAAGCTAACATACACTTGATCTGTCAAATGTGCTGGTTCAACATCAAAACCAAAAGCAAACATCACTGCACTTTGACAACACAAGCAATGTTCTGGGCCAATAGAACAACCTCTAGCACAGGGATCTCCACTATCTCTAAATTGGATTTCAAGACCTTGCTTTTCTCCTTCTCTATTCCCTACAATAGTGAGTAGTTCTTCCACATTTTGCGTTTTAGATAATTCTTCTGGACTTACTTCCTCTACAAGATTATTCTGACAAGAAGAGAGCAGTAAAAAAAGCAGGCTGAATAGCAATAATTTTTTCATTTTCTAGAATTTTATTAAAAAATATAGTTACATTTTTTCGTGTTAACAACCTCTTTCACAAGGGAAGTGGTCTGATAATAAAGTCGTCGATATTTATAAATTTTCTTTCAATCAATCCTCTTTTTGAAATGCATAGACCAGTCTACAGATGACAAAGAAGAAGAGCGGAAGAAAAAATCATAGTTTCCTGATATTGGAAGCACTAAATACTCCTACTTTTAATATTACAATTTTTACATTTTGGAAATAAGAAAAAATCCAAAAAAACCAGCGAACGCGTCGCACCAATAAGTCGAACGCGTCAACCTGATTTTTCTTCCAACAGTCCTAAAACACAAAAGCTCTGCGGAAATCCGCAGAGCTTTTTTTATTAGCCAATAAGGTATTTACCTCTCTAAAGAGGTTTTATTTTTGTTCTTAAAACAATAACATCAGCTAGGAGAAAACCAATCATAGCTTTAAATTCTTTCCTATTTTTCTAAAAGTCTATTTACGATTTGCAATCAATGATTTATAGAATTATAATATTACGGCATTTCGTATTCACAGATTATAAAAAGGCAGTAAAAAAAAGTGAACGCGTCGATATTCAATGTAAACGCGTCATATTTATCATATATTTCAAGTATATTCCCGATAGTAACAGACCTTGATTTTCTGAATGATTAGAGGTACAAAAAAATTAATGATAGAAGCAACAGCTCTCAAAAAAACACTATTCTTTTTCCTTTCTTGGACAAGTATTTTGGGTATTTCCTCCCTCAATGCACAGGATGTTCATTATCAAAACTTTGGGATTAAGGATGGCTTGCCCAGTACTGAATTTTATGATGTTTATCAAGATGCGAATACCTATACTTGGTTTTGTTCTGATCGAGGGATCGTTCGCTTTAATGGATATGAATTTGAGAATTTCACCTTAGAAGATGGTTTAAGTAATCTAGTCAATTTTACTTTTTTTCCAGATTCCCGCCACACGTTCTGGGTAAATGGATTTGATGGAAGTTTTAGTTTTTGGAATGGTAGTCAATTCATTCCTTTCAAACACAATGCGCCATTAAGAGAATTGGCAAAGGCACAAAATAATTGGTTTCAAATAAGTGAAGTCGACGAGCAGTTTATCTATTTCTTTGTTGTACTATCTCCGGTCTTAGAAAAACTTAGAATTGATAAAAAAACGGGAAAAATAGAAAAATTAAAAAATCAAGAACTACCAATTTCTAAAAACTGTAGCTCCATTACTAAAAAAACTCTTCTCTGGTTAAAAGAACACAGTAACAACAAAAAAAATGAGAGTAAAAGATTCATCGTATTTGCCAAACAACCGATCACCCCGACTTCTAACCCTAGCATTCCAATAATTAATAACGAGCTACTCAATGAAAAAAATGAGCTCTATGTGATGACCAATAAAGGAATTTTTATTTATCCAGATGCTGACTATTCCCAAAAGCCCAAACGACTGCTGTCAGAATATGGGATTACCTCAATAGCTACGCTTCCGAATGGAAGAATGTGGGTTACAAGTAATACTAATGGTCTTTTTTATATCCCTTCTACGGAGATACAAACCCTGCCCGTTCCTCCAAACAAAAACAATAATTTTGCGGGACTTTTTCCTGGGAAAGATTTTTTAATGGCCAAAAATATCGAGGGGAAGATTTTCACTATAAATAAAACCCTAAACTTCCTTCCCAAAACCTACTCTACCAATAAGAGTTTATTTACCTACCATAAAGATCCTTTTGATTCTGATGCTTTCAATTTTGGTGGCATGTCTTTTAAAACCCCAAAAGTAATCGGCGAAAGAGATAAATCTATTTTGCATTATAGGATTAGAGAAGATTTATTTCTCAATCATGGATTTCATGCTTTTTCCATAACCAAAGATGATACTAATTTCCACAATAAAATCTTATCAGTTCCAACCAGAACTTTCTGTGCGACCGCCAACAAACAAGGAGACCTTTTGATTGGCACTTTAAATGGCTTAATCAAAATAGACCACCAAGGTATTGAAAAAGAGCAACCAATCGCAGCGTATATCCCCACCTTGGAGGGCGTTAGAATCAATGACATTATTCCCTTCAAAATAGGTGCCTGGCTCGCCACCATTGGACATGGTCTGATTTTTTGGAATGGAGATGGAATCCAAAAACTAGAAAGGTCTAAAATTTCATCGAATGTGATTCATAGTCTTTATCTTCAAAATGATTCCACTCTTTGGGTGGGCACCAATAATGGCTTGAATAGAATCCATTTTAAAATAAAAAATAAAAAAATTCAGCTATCTAAGGTAAAAAAAATCACCACTAGTCACGGATTAAGTTCCAATTACATTAAGGATATTGAAGGATGGAATAATAAAATATGGCTGGCGACGGACAATGGTTTATGTCATTTCGATCCTACCATTTTAGAAAACAAAATAGCGACCCCCAAAATATATTTGGATAAATTAGTCGTCAATGGAGAACCTATTCAACTTAGTGATTCTAGTTTAAGCTTTAGCTATGAACAAAATGATATTCAAATATTCTATACCGGAATATCTTTAGACAAACCCAATGACAATAATTTCTTCTATCGTTACCAACTCCAAAACCAAGAGGAAAACAAAGCGGAAAAATCGGATTGGGTCTACACCAATAACCGAAACATAGAGTTGTATAACATGCCGGCTGGCGATTATTCCTTTTCGGTACAATGCCGCAACATCAATGATCAATGGAGTACTTTGTTGCCCGTCCGCTTTTGCATTCGCCCTCACTTTACCCAAACTTGGTGGTTTAAAAGCTTAGTTGCTTTAGGGCTGGCGCTACTCTTCTATTTTATCTGGGATTATAGATCAAGACGATTAAAAAACCAAGTCTCCTTAGACTTGCGATTAAAAACGGCAGAGCTAAAAACTTTGAGAAATCAGATGAATCCTCATTTTGTATTCAACTCCCTCAATGCCATTCAAAATTATATTTTCAAAGGCAATCCCGAAGAGGCCAATTTGTACATCCATTCTTTTTCTAGATTGATGAGAAAAAGTTTACAGTTTTCGCGATTAGAAAAAATAAGCATCGCGCAAGAAATCAATTTTATCGAAGAATATATGTTGCTGGAAAAAATGAGGTTTAGAAATAAATTTGAATACACCATTGATGCCAGCGAAATCAAATACCCGGAACAAATCACCGTTCCGGCCCTATTGATCCAACCCGTCGTGGAGAATGCCGTAAAACATGCTTTCAAAAATTTCTCAGGCGCTGGAAACATCGAAATTTCCTATCAACCACATCCGACTTTAAAGGCCATCAGGGTGACGGTTTCGGACAATGGTGTGGGAATAGATCATTCTAAAAAAAGTAAATCTATCAAAACCGAACACCAATCGCTGGGGCTACAAATCATCCGTCAAAGACTCGATTTGTTCAATGAGCAATTGGGACTGTCTATTGGAAAACTAACTTTCCTAGACCCAAAAAAACCGGGAACCAGTATTGAAATCATTCTTCCAATTTTTAAATCATGAAGTTAAAAAGTATCGTCGTTGAAGATGAACAAAACAGTCGGGAATTGCTCCTCAACATCTTGGATAAATATTGTCCGGAAGTAGAAGTCCACGGGGTCGCCACGGGGGTGGAGGAAGCGACTCAACTAATTCGCGCACAGGCACCAGATTTGGTTTTTTTGGATATCGAATTACAAGATGGCGTAGGCTTTGATGTTTTTAAAAATTTTACAGAATTTGATTTCCTCACTATTTTTATAACGGGCTATGAACAATTTGGCATTGAGGCCATCAAACATTCTGCCGTCGATTATCTCCTCAAACCTATTTCGATCAAAGAACTACAGGAAGCCATCGCAAGAGCAAAATTGAGAATTAAGCCTTGGAGTATACTAAAACAATTAGATCAATCCACTAATACTGATGAACTTCCCATCAATGGCAATAAATTGGTTTTAAGTAGTGGCAAATCTTCAAAAATCATTCCTTGCGAAGAAGTCATTTATGTTTCTGCTGACGAGCCTTATTCTCGCCTAACGCTGACCAATCAAAGCAAAATTCTTGTTCAAATTCCCTTGTTTAAAATCTCTGAAATGCTTCCTGCATTTTTCTTTAAAATTCATCGCAGCCATATCATCAACTTGCATCAAGTGACCGAATGGGATAAAGGACGAGGCGGAAATGTATTGCTCCGCAATGGCGAACAATTGCCGATTTCGTATCGGATCAAAAAAAGTTTTATAGAAGCCTGGGGGGCTTTATAAAAAGGCCATTCTTTTTTTCTACAGTTTTTCCAGCAGTGCTTTTGCTTCTTGATGAAAATCAGCTTTTGGATCTGCACCAAGTATCATCAAATTATTTTCACACGCCTCTATTTCATCATTTTTCAAACAACTTAAAGCCAAATACCATCGTGCCTGATCTAAGTATAAAGCATCGCCTCTTCGAATAATCGCCTCGAAATAGGTCTTTGCTTTTTCGATTTGTCCGGTAGTTAAAAAAGCATTTCCTAAGGTAAGTTCCAGATTAGAATTATTGGGTTGACTTTTATGTGCTTCGATCAAAAAGGGGATTGCAGTCTCATATTCCTTGGCTTTATAATAAGCATCTGCTTTCTGAAGGTTTTCTATCACCGCCACATCTCGGGTAGTGATCGAAGCCGCATAAGGTTCATAGGATTGAGCAAATAAATCTGCCGAACTTACTGTGGCGGGAAACAAAAATTGCCAAGCAAAAAATACCAGCAAAGCAATGGCGGCCGCCATTGTTATCCAAACGCTTAGCTTTCTTGTTGGGGCGGCTTGATCTTTTATCTCTTTGGTTTTTTT
>CAYQRA010000142.1:0-11268 GCA_964419315.1 uncultured Saprospiraceae bacterium
CCATCGCAATTGGGGTCGATAAAATCGACTTTGAATTCCACCGAGCTGGGTTCAGTCAAAAGAATAGTATTAGATTGTATACAATTATTAGCGTCGGTGATACTCACCGTATAAAGTTCTGCAAACAAATTATCTATTTCAGCAGTGGTTTCGCCATTGCTCCATTCATAAGTATAGGGAAGTACTCCCCCATTTCCAGTCACAAAGGCGGTTCCATCGGCTCCCCCATTACAACTCAAATTAAAACCATCGATATCTATGGCTTCGGTATTGACAAACAAGGTTGGGGGTTCAGTCACTTCTTGAAACATAACGGTTCTGTTCCCAAAATCATCTTGAATGTTGATTTCATAAATTCCCGCAGGTACATTGGGAATGAGATTGTCTGTAAATAATAAAGTGCTGCCAACTCCACCAATCGTAGGTTCCAAGATATTGCTCCAGTCAAAGGTAAAAGGAGGTGTTCCATTGAGTACGGAGAAGATCAGAAAACCATTGGCGTCTCCATTACATATCGGAGGTACAAAATCCGTTGATCCCATGATATTGCAAATGATAATAAACAGATCTAGATTGACGATACTATCGCAATCTGCGGAAGTCAGAATAGTATCCATAAAAACTCCTGTGGTGGTATAGGGGGTATTGCCAATAAAAAAGGATTCTCCATCACAAAGATTGATGTCGATAAATTCCTGCGATTGTGGGAGAATGGTAAGGTCTACAAAAATAAAACTGTCGCAACCGTTGGGTAGTGGGATGGTAAAATCATAAGTCCCTGTTTCGCAGAGTGTTTGTCCGGCAACTTCCAAGCAATCATTATCGCAAAGCACTTCGTCTAGGATAAGGGTACCAGGAGTGGTCACTTCTACGGTGTAACAACTAGGAGCCGCTTCATCACAAGCATTGGCCGCGATGACACACACTTCATAAGTTCCGTCCGCGGGGAATTCCAATTCAATTTCTTGATTTTTACTCAATTGATTGACTCCATTGACTGACCAGTAAAAAATCGCTGCACCAACATCTCCAGTGGTAGAATAAGTCGTCGGTAAATTGGGACAAATTTCGGTCGCACCGCTAATGACTCCCGAAGTCGTTAACCCCGGAACCTCCGTACTTCCTGCCAATACATCAAAACGCCAATCACAAACATCTCCACCGGAGCCATCCATAATAAGGTAATAATGTTGTCCGACAATTAAAGGAACATTATTGGTAAATATAACCGAAGTGTTATTGGAAACATCGGTATCACAATCCGTTACCGGAACAAAAGTTTCACAATCATCCGCACGAAAAAAACCGATTTCTAGTCCCCAACCCGTTACCGTGCAATTGTTTACCGTAACCTGAATGGTTAGGTTTGTGGTACCTGCAATAAAGGCGATGTAATTCATATTATGAAACATCGTGGTACAGAAACCTGGAAAGGATTGGCCTTGGACGGTGGGATTATTTCGACCAGTAAAGCCATCAATATCACAAATCACACAGGCATCCAGGCAGGTGGAGGTCATTGCAGGTGTTCCGGGACAAGGCTCCGGTTGAGCAAATACATTGCTTATACATCCACAAATCAAAATGAGCATCAAAAATCTATACATCTATTGCTTTTGTTTATTAATTACAAATATGCTGAATTGATAAGACACTTTTGGTAAAATAGAAGTATTCTTCTGTCAAATTGATAGCAAATATTTATTATAGTTTTTACTGCAATATGAATTGTCTAGGATTAAAAATAGAATAGACCTATGAAATAAGGTCGGAGTGAAAGAGAGGCGATAAAAATTCAAAAGATTCTCTAGTAAGTATAACAATATATGATCGGAAGGATTGGCCACAAGGGGAGAAAACTATTGAAGATTAAGGGGTTTCAGAAAAGTTATTGGGTATTTATGATTCAATATTCGAGATTCCCACTCTCCCTTTCGACATAAGCAACCCCCATTTTCTTTAAAATAAAATAAGAGGCTTCGGTCCTTTAAACTTGAGTAGGAGCTTTGCGCTTATTAATAAAAAAATAGAAAAATATAGCACCGATGGCATAACAAAGGTAGTCCCAATAGTCTTTAGTAAAAGCAGTTGACCAACGAGGAAAGCCTTCTTCATAAATCAAACTTAGCACAATCACGATGAGGGTAGTTTCGAAAGCAGAAAAGGAATAAAGGGAAGACTTTTGGAAAACGATGCGGCGTTCGACCAAGAGGAGCGTCAAAAAAACAGGCATGCAAAGGAGGCAGTCCAAATGATTATCGGCCCAAGGAATTTTCCAGCCCATCACCTTCTGGGTCCATTGGTGAATCAGGAAAAGGGCGACACAACTTAGCCAGGGGATTTGTCGGAGGATAAACATCAGATTATCCGGCTGCTATAAAACCCAAAATCAAACCGATGATTACAAATGGGGAAATCGCTAAGAGAATCAGAATCCCAATGATCCGAACACCAATTTTTATCACTCCCACCCAAAAAGGATCATCTGCGTTGATACTGGCTATTCGATTCCACCAATTCAAGGTCTCGGCTGCTTTGTCCAACATTTTGTCCGATACGCCTTGGTTTTCTTTAGATGGACTTTTTTCGTTTTTTTCCATTTTCAAAAATAAGGAAAAAGCAGATTAGAGAAAACTTTTTAGAGTTCCATTAGCATATTTAGAGGATTTCTAAATGACTAAAGAAAAACCCAGAAGCTCCCTAAAAGCTTCTGGGTCATCTGTAATCGTACTTTGGCAACTACTTTGCCTAATTCATCCCCTTTATCAAGCGGGTAGATTCTAACAACTGTCCTTCTTGATTTCGAATCGTCAATAAGAACAGCCCATTATTTATATCTCCGACCTGCAACTCTTGTCGGGGCGAACCATCCGTTACCGTCTTTTGTTTGACTAGTCGACCATTGACATCGAATAGTTGGATGTCCAAACTTGAATGGACTAACCAATGAATAGACGGAACATCAATCTGCACAAAATCATCTGCCACAGGGTTTGGATAAGCTTTAAAAGCTTCTTGCAAAACGATATCTTCTACCGCAAAACTTCTTCCCTTACCGCCATCTTTGCCCTCACCTTCTCCTTTGCCTTTCCCTTCTGTTTCTACAAAATAACAAGGCCCTTCTACTCTACTACAACCTTGCTTTTCGGAGATCAACAGACAATTAGAATGTGGACTCAAAGCACCTGAAGAACATAAAGCTTGTACCGTCACGACCATCACATCGCAGTAGTCAGGCCAATAAATAGTTGAACTCGTTTGATCAGCAGGTACTTCATAAGTTACGTTATAACTATTGTTTAGGCAAAAGGCATTGACGTAATAAACCTGAGCTCCACATACGGGTTCCCAATAGGCAGTATAGCCTCCCTCTGTTGTTTCTCCACAATAGATTTCTGGCGCTTGCGAACTACAACAATCCGTATCAAAATAAATCGTTTCATCACAACCTCCCCAAGACCAGATATTCACTGGAATTTGGCCACAGTCTTCTGCATTACTCCAATTAGAAATAAAAATCGGATTGGGGTCTACAAAATTATCATCATACCAATCGACATAGAAATTATCCATCAAATTACCAGCAGCATCTAGCGCCCATACATAACCAAAGAAACCACCTTCGATACAAGGATTCTGAGCATGTTGTTTTTCACATTCGGGAAACTCTGCCGCCTCTTCATCTCTACAAGTTACAAAGTGAACTTCTGGACAATCGTCTAAGCAAGTAACCGCAACGCTTTCGGTAAATTCACAAAGTATACCATCTATGACCACCGCAACCGTAGCCGTAACAACCATTGGCGAAACATAGGGCAAGTACATCGGATTCTGTCCACTGCCCACATCTACGCCATCAAAATTCCATTGAATTTCGGCCTCATTATCATTGAGTAAATTACCGTTAGAATCTAAGAGTCGGCCACCACCGTAGGGCGCACCACAGCTACATTTGGTACATACTGCGAGTAGTTCAATATCACAAGACAGTGGCTGACCTGCACAAGGCGGCAAGTCATAAACAGCGGAGCCACAAAGTTCTCCACTAGCATTATAACCTAATACCGTATAGACCCCACCACTGCTGCTACAGATGATTGGGTTGGCACTCGTGACATCATCTACTCCAGAAGAAGGCGTCCAAAAATAAGTAGTGGCGCCACTCACATTCAATTGCGTACATCCTTCTCTACATTCTTGTCTGATGCTAATCTCTAATTCGCAAGGTGTGGGACACTCATTTTCTGGCAAGACCGTAACCGTCATGATGTCCAAAAAAGGACAACTTGGATCAGTAGAATAAGAATATTGGAAGGTGTAGGTTTCTCCATTTTGCATTCCTGTGATGGCAGGATTTTCGGTATCTGGATTAATGATATTTACCTCTGGTCCTCCAACTTGGGTCCACAGTACAGGAATATCAATGGGGTTTCCTTCGATATCAATCGGCGGATTTCCATTTAGGGAAGTTGTTAGGAGACAGGTGGTAATATTCGCCCCTGCTTCTATGGAAGGGACTTCTGCTACAAAAACGGTAAAGTCCGTTTGGGCGGTACAAGTCACTTCATTTCCAAGCGGATCAAAATTAGTAACAGCAATATCGACTTCAAAAGTATAGGTACCTTCTGCACTTAAATTAAAATCAGGATTGGTGCTAAGATCAAATTCTTGGCCACTCGTGTAGATAGATGCAGCGGGTGGATCTATAATCGTAATGGTCGTACTGATTCCAAGAGTTCCGTTGCTATAGTTTAGGTTGGTGGAGGGCATATAATTTTCATTATCACCACATAATAAAAATACTTCCTCTGCATTGACGGTAACATTTGGAAAAGCAGAATAATAGAAATCAGCCATATCCGTACAATTGCCACTGGTAGAAGTTAGTCGAACACCTACCAAACCACCGTCTGCTGAAATATCCACTGGAGCTCCATTAAAATTGACGGTAGTAGCCGCCGAATTTGGATTAGAAAAAGTAATATCGACGCCGGGTAAAGTATTGAATAAAACTTCCCATTGATAAGTTACGCCAGTCATAAAATTGCCCGCTAAATCATCACTAGTTATATTCCACATATCCTCACAGGTCGTAAAAAAAGCACCTGGTCCGACTTCAAACCCTTCTTCCTCTTGAATCGTACAAGATACACTTGCAGCGGTGGTGGTACAATTTCCATTTTCTATCGTATAACCAAAAGTATAGTTTCCATCTGCCGGAACCGTCACACTAGTTGTTGACGAATTAGGAGTACCGATAATCACTTCATTGGCAGAAACGCCATTTGGAGTTCCGGTAACAGACCAAACGGGCGTTCCTCCACACCCCAAACTCCCTTCCCCTAAAGTAATGGTGCGAGTACAAGAAGGACAACCGGGGGAAGTGACTGCTGGAAAAAGTTGAGTATACTCTTTGGTAAATGTAAAACTAGTACTTGTTTCTTCTACACATACCCCTGCCGAATGGGTATAAAAAACAGTGTAGGTACAAGGCGTGGTACCGCCAAGTTTGCTAACCGTTGCAGAAGAACCACTGCCCGAAATACTCACCCCATCCATTGGCTCAATTCTCCAATTGGTAATCACTCCCGGATCAGCAGGAGAACCTGTAAGACTGATACTACTTCCACAGATATTTGGGTTAATCGGATTGATCGTTGGCAGATTGATCACCTCGGCTACAGTTATCTCGACCGTTTCATTAGAAACGGTATGATCCATGTCATCGCAGGTAACAAACAAGGTAAAAGAGTACACTCCCGGAGGAAATGAATTAAAGCCCGGCCCTGGACTGACTGGTGTTATCAAGGAATTGGGGTTGGCAATAACCGTGGGTATGGGATTACCTCCGCCAGCCACCCAGTTGACTTCCAATGGTTGCGCATAGCCATCTCCTTCAGCTCCAAAGAGAGTTATCCCCTGCTCCGTACAAACCGTTCTTGGTCCGCCAGCGTTGGCACTACAGCTCGCTTGGCCGTAGCCAAAGTTGCTGATAAAAAGAAATAAGATGAAAAGTTTTACAGCTTTCATAACAAATATTTTTAGGTTAAATAAAATAGATTCAATTCATGTAGACCATCCTGGTCATTGAAAAATAAAGATTACTTTTTGGCATAAGAATGGCTAATTCCAAATCATCATTTGATGATCGGCAATAGGAAAAATTAAAAAATAGCACGAGCAATCTGTACTAAGAAAAATGTAATTCTCTTAATAGAAAATGAAAAAACGCTAAGTCTTATTCTTGTGGAAAAATCTTCTGGTAAGTATTTTTTGAGCCAGTAAAAAGGAAGGCTCGAAGAAGATTTATGGTGGATATGATTTGTACTTATCTAATGTACAACATTTTTTTTATAGACAAAAATATTTTTGCCTTTTTGAATTAAGTAAAAGAAAAACCGACTTCGGAGACCTACCTTCCGCAGGTGAGGTTCTCTCAGAAACGCTACACGATCTGTGGGCAAGGTATTTCTTTTTGTATAAGCATTTAGCTAGGGTTCATAGATTCCGCTTTCTTTTTTAGATCCGCAGCAAATTGTTCAAAGGAGGCATCAAAAGAGGGAATTTTACTGGCGAACAAAGGGAAAATGGGACCACCGATTTTTTCACTCATTATAAACTGTACCCCTTCTGCATTTTTCGTCAAGGTGTAAGTCCTATTTCCCATAGCGTCTCCCCAAACCAACTTTTGATTGGGAATCAACTCTTTGACTTTTAATTTAAACGTACGGCTTGGATCAAGGGTACTGACCAATTTTATCTTTTGCCCAAGCGCTATCTCCCCTTCAATAGAGACCACCGTGGAATTCCAATTGGAAAAGGCTTTGGCATTGGTCAATAAAGACCAAACGACCGCAGCTTCTGCATTAATTTGCTGGCTAATGGTGGTTGTACGATTAAAAGTTTTTTTGACCATAATGGCTTTTCCATCTTGAGTCATCTTTGATAAATTGGACATAAATAAAAATGGTTTTATACGAATTAGGTAAGTGCTAGGACAAAATAATAACCAAAGTTAGTCACTAGTTTGCTTATCGCACTTTACATTTGTTAAGAAATTATTTTTTGGTCTGTGTTCGTGCGCGGATTCGAGAGAGAGAAACTGGAGAAATCTGAAGCATGGAAGCAATGTCTTTTAATGGCGCCACTTGTAAAAAACGCGGAAACATATAAGCAATGTATTGATAATTTTGCGTCGCACTATTGGCCAATAAATTGACGAATACATCTATCAAAATAACGTGTAAAGCTTCGGTCAAATGAATTCCAAATAAGGCCCATTCTTTCGACTCTTGATACAATTGCAAAAGATTTTTTCTAGAAATACAATAGACTTGAGTATCCTCATAAAATTGCAAACTAAAACCCGAGGTATCTTGATTGACAAAACTTTTATAGTCCGTAATAAAGGTTTGCTCCGGCTTAATCCACAGGGTTTGTTCTTCTCCTTCTTGATCAAGATAAAAACATCGACAGATCGAACTTTCTGCAAAAAACAAATAATCGCATTTTTCTCCAGCCTTTAAAATAAGTTCTTTTGCTTTAAAGTTTTTGATTTCAAAAAGCGCCAAACCAGTAGCAATGGCTTCTTGGGAAAAACCGGGATGGTACTTTAGTAACTCTTTAACGATGGTCTCTTTCACTTTTCTATTCAGGGTTATTTGACGTTTAAAAAGCTAGAACAATTACTTGACCTAGATTTCAATTGACAATCCCTCTGTACAAGGTCAAGATTTTCTACTATTCTTTTTTTGGTTGCCACTAAAATCCGAATTTCCTCTTCAATGGAAGAAATCTTAGTCGTGACCTTTTCGTAAAGAAAAGAACAGGTCGCCTTATTTTCCTCCATGGAAGTCAAAAGTTCCGAAATTTCTTGAAGTGTAAAGCCAAATTTTTTGGCTCTTTTTATCCATTGCAATCGTTCTAGCGTTGCGGTGGTGTAATTTTTATAATTATTGAATGGAGATTCGGAAGCCTGCGCTTCGATCAGTCCAATTTTTTCGTAGAAACGAATAGTATCTCTGCTAAGTCCGCTGATTTTACTGATTTGGCCAATTAACATAGGTAGAAGTTTTGAGTTTTTATATGTCGTTCTTGGACAAATCCCGTGGTCAATCAAAAATAAGAATAAAAAAGCGACCGTAGGAAGCGTTTTTTCTTCTTTTTGGTTGACTCACACACGGGATTTGTCAGAGAACCTTATATGTTAAAGTTAAAATTTCTCTTGACCCTTGCCTATACTCCATGGTTTATATTTGTGAAAAAAATTCAAATAGAACCATGAAAAAAGGAATCCGTTTTTTATTCTTTGCCTCGGGCTGGATTTTATTGGCACTCTTCCTTGGCTCCGCTTACTATTTCAACAGCGTATCCAATACTTCCGAAACATCCGCTTTCACCCCTATTCTCTGGGATAATCATCAACAGGTTTTCGAAGGCTTAATAGAATGCAGCCTCACCGATGCCGATCTTTTAGAAAGAAAAAGCCAATTAAAAACACAAATTTTCTCCCAATTAAGAGATAAGCAAAGTACCTCCAATGGGTTTGTTTACTATTTTGAGGAGGATCCGGAGTTTATGAATTTGGTCTGGGAGTTTGTCCAAAAAGAAAAAACTTGTTGTCCTTTTTTTAAATTCGACCTTTCCATTTTACCTTTCGGAAAAGGTTTTGCTTTGCAAATTTCCGGGGCACCAGCGGCAGTAGAATTATTAGTAGATTTTGAGAACAATGATTTTTAAAATAGCATTTTTAGCTTCAAGAATAATTAGAAATGGTTTGACGAAGTGATTTTCGCCAAACCATTTTTATTGTACTACACTTTTAAAAGTCTAAACACATTCATCGTCTACGACAATGATGCCTCCTTTGATTTCTTTACTTTGACTATTCGAAATCATGGTTTGAGAAAAGTTAATAAGGTCTTTAATCTTTAAGGTGTTGTTCTTTTTTAAATTCTTCATTTTGTCTTATTTTATGAAAAAAAAGAATAGGTATCAATTTCAAGATAACAATTTATATTGCAAAAAAAGCATCTAAAATCAAGCTTCCTCTTGTTCTAGTTCTAAACGTTCTTTCTTTGTCAGTTTTGCCACCACCAAGCTGTAAGAAATATCCAACCATTCGTATAAAGTGGCTGCGGGAATACTCCCATCTATCACCACATTACACCAATGTTTTTTACTAAAATAAGCGGGCTCTTGTAAGGCGGGATATTCCGCTCGAAGTTCTTCAATCGTCTCTGGAACACATTTGATACTGAATCCATCAAAGTTGTCAATATCGGTAGCCGTAAACATTTTTCCCTTGACCTTAAAAGCCAACACATGCGGTAATTTGGAAAAAGGAATAGACTCGGTGACTCCTTTTTTGGCAATGCAATAATTGCGGTACTCTTCGATATTCATTATTTGATTTTAAACTTCAAATACAATTTCAAATTTTGAAATCCCAATAATTTTCTTAATCATGTTTTATAGCTTAAAGTTTTCAAATTTTTAAAGGAGCGATCAATTCATTGATCAACAAGCTCAACTCCCTAGGTCGAGTCAGTGTCATTACATGGGAACCATCCGCTATCAAATAATCGTATTTTACATTTTTCACAGGAATCGTATGATCCTTATCGCCATGAATATGAACAATCTCAGAATCATAACTTTCTCTATTCCAATTGATAATCATATCGATGGTTCTTCTCATAAACTTAGGGTCTTTGTCCTTGAGCATCTGCACAAAGATCTCCTTTTCTTTATCGCGATCTGGCTCTACCAAGGGTTGTAAAAACAAGGCTCCCTGTTTGGACATTCCCCCAGGTACTATTTTGTATAAAGGAAAATATTTTTGCAGGCGGTAACGCCCTGGCAATTCCTTCTTAGATTTTGCACTTCCGATCAATATCACCAATTCTGGATTTAAAAAATCATTAATTTCAGTCGCCAACATCCCGCCCAAAGAAGCTCCAATGAGAATAAATCGCTCTGTAGTATCAATCTGGCTAGACAGTTGTCGGGCATAATCTGGAAGACTGCTATTTCTTTCAGGCAATTCATAATGAATGTGCTTGACTTTAAAGTTAGGATTCAATTCTAATTTAGAAAACAATCGATAATCTGCTCCCTGCCCGGGAATCAGATAAATGGTAGGATTTTCCTGTGCATTAGTTTTCGTAGGATTCATAGCCAAAAAAATTAACAATAAGTAGAGGAAAGATACTATTTTTTTATGGCTAGCAAGCTGGAAAAAATGAGTTTTTCCTTTTTCATTGTTGAAAACATTCAGAATACCTGTGAGAGTGGGCCGCTCTTTAAGAACGGGAAATAATGATCTGGGTTGGAATAAGATTTTCATAGGATAAAATTAGGTCTTCTCTCCTCCTCAAAAATACTATTCTCTACCAGAAACATATATTTATTAAGCTCAATTCAGGAAAGTTTTTCAAAAAAGCCCTCCCAAAAAAAGTGTCAGTTCCTGAATCGCTGCGGTCTCCAAAGAACTGGATACTGGATATATGTCCGTTGCCCCAAGCTCTTCCGTTTAAATTTCAGTCACCCGAACTTTCTTCTTTTTCAAACGCGTATTATCTACTAATGAAATCAACTGCTTTACGCCCGAATTATGTACCGCTACAAAAGCACAATCCCGTTTTAATTCAATGACCCCCAATTGTTCTTTACGCAACTGCCCTTGTTTAAAAAACAGTCCGGCAATATCCCCTTTGGATATTTTATCTTTCCGGCCACCAGAGACAAACAAGGTCTTCCAAATGGGCTGGGTAGGAATAGCGGCATCTTGCAAAACTTCCACTTCAGATTCGGGGATAAAATCTGGCCGTTTTTCTTCTTCCCAAAGTAGGACATAGGCCGTGCCTTCTTGGTGCATCCGTGCCGTTCGGCCATTGCGATGAGTAAATTCTTGACTACGAGGAGGCAGATGATAATGGAGGATAAACTTTATTTCGGGAACATCAATTCCACGAGCTGCCAAATCTGTGGCGATGATCAAGGGATAAGTTCCATTCCGGAATTTGATCAATGTTCTTTCGCGATCTTGTTGATCCATCCCTCCGTGAAAACAACCATGCTTGATCTTATTTTCAGTCAGAAAATCACTAACTCGTTGAATGGAGTTTTTAAAATTACAAAAAATGATCCCCGGTTGATTTCCAAGATGACAAAGGCTTGCAAGAAGCGTTTCGAGTTTGTCTTTATCGGGAGATAAAATGGTTTTTATTTTTAGCTGCGCAATGGCTTCATCGAGGTAATTGATGT
>CAYQRA010000143.1:0-5838 GCA_964419315.1 uncultured Saprospiraceae bacterium
GAAATATTGGTCACACTGGTGGTGACGGCAGAGAATGGCTGTGTCAAAGAATTGGTTTTGCCGATTCCAAATATCATTATTGGCGATCCTTTGATTGCTCCAGATACTGTGATTTGTATTGGCGAAAGCCTAATGCTGCTCGGTGACTTTGACCCTACATTGGTGTATGAATGGGCACCCGGGCCAGACATTATCGATGTCAATCAAGGTCAACAAACGGTGATGCCTCAAGTAGATCAATCTTATCAGGTGACGATCACTTCCGTAGATGGCTTTTGCCAAGTAGAAAGAGAGATTGATATTTTTGTACCGGAGCCCATTGAATTATTGCTTCCACCAGCCGATACAATCTGTGATCCGCAGATAGAATTATCGGTCAGTAGTGATCAAGCGATTTCTTATATCTGGGCGACCGATAATGCCTTGTTGAGTGTGATTGGCAATACGGAAAGTATTGTCGTAGAACCCTTTGGGCCCAACTACTATTTTGTACAAGGAATTGATAGCTTTTCTTGTACGGCTTTGGATAGTGTTTTGATCGATGGTCGTGGAGTCAATATTCGAGAACCGATTATCTTTCCCATTTGTCCGGGAGATACTTCCTTCTTATTTTTCATTTCTACAGATCCTAGTGATGTACTAGACTATGTTTGGTCGCCGACAGATTATGTCCTCAATGCTCCGACCAATCCTTTTATTCAGGTGTCCCCACCCGGAACGGGAGTGTATACTTATTATGCCGATATTATCAACCAATTCAATTGCCCGCTTCGCGATACTATCAGCTTAGTCGTTTTAGATACGACGCCGCAATTAGATTTTTTAACTTTTCAGCAATGCGGTGGTTTTGAAATTCAGTTTACCAATACCAGTGTCAATGCTCCTTTTGTTTTTTGGGACTTTGGGGATAGTACCAATGTCAATAGTGTTTCTACAGAAGCCAATCCAACTTATACCTATCCCGACACCGGAACTTATCAGGTGATCCTGACCTTGGATGTGGACGTGCCTTGTAAAGACACCATTTACCAAACCATTCACGTTGGGGAGCCAGATATTCTCCCAGACTTTGAAGTGTCTTATGCGACTTGTGGGGATTCTGTCGAAGTTGTTTTCCAAGATATTTCAACGACTACAACGGGGACTATTGTTTCTTGGGATTGGGAATTTACAACGGGAGAAGTGGCGACTAGTTCAGATACTTCTTTGATTTTTTATGAGACCACAATACTGGGCGTCATCTTGACGATTAGGACGGATGAAGGTTGTGAAGCCACCGTAGAACGACCAGTTGTCATACGCCTGATTGATAATATTATTGCAGATAGTATTCAAATTTGTGCCAACGAATCTATCGCCATCAATCCCAATGGAGATGATAAATATATTTATGAATGGTCGCCAAGCATTGGATTGGATGATCCTTTTTCCATCAATCCTATTGCCAACCCAAGCCAGACAACGACCTATACGGTAACCATCACCAGTCTAATTCCAGATACCTGCCAAATCATAAGACAAATAACCGTAGTGGTGCCACCTACTTTTGAATTTATGGCTCCGGAGGAAGAAAGTTCTTGTGGGGAAGCGGTACTCTTGGAGGTGAGTAGTATGGAACCGCTGACTTATGCTTGGTCTATCGACCCCACCTTTGCGACCATTGATGGTTTAGGAACTCAATATGAAGCCATCCCCGGAAGACCTGGTCAGTATTTTGTACAAGCCACGGATACTTTGGGTTGTACTCAGATAGATACCATCAATGTTTTTGATTTAGGAATTGGAGTGCTGCCAGAGGATTTGTCGATGTGCCTAGGAGATACGCAGCGTCTGCCTTTGACCAATTTATATCCCGAAGATACATTGACGGTCGTATGGACTCCGGATACGGATATTCTGCAAGATGCGGATAGCATCAATCCATTGGTGATGCCTTCCGAAACAACGATTTATAATTATGAGGTGACCAATCAAAATAATTGTACGGCCACTGGTAGGGTCAATGTCTTTGTCTTGGATATTGATTTGCCTTTGCAATTGGCCGCAGATCCTTCGACCATCATTGCCGGAGAGACCAGTCAGTTGACCGCCACTACCGATGATTCTTATACTTATTCTTGGACACCCGATGCGACTTTGTCGGCCTTAGATATTTCTGATCCGGTAGCGAGTCCAAGTGTGACGACTACTTATGAATTGAATATTGTAGATCAGGATGGCTGTAGTAAAAGTAGAACGGTAACGATAACGGTTGTTGATCCTACCTGCGAGGAACCAGAAATATTTTTCCCAAATGCCTTTAGTCCAAATGGGGATGGAGAAAATGATGAATTAGGCGTCTTAGGTAATTTTATTGAAGAAATGCATTTGTTGGTTTATAATCGTTGGGGACAGAAAGTCTTTGAATCAAGAGATCAAAATTTGACATGGGATGGCTACTTCAACGGGCGGCTGGTGGAACCAGATGTTTTTGCTTACTACCTGGAAGTGAGGTGTGTGAATGGACTGGAGTATCGGAAACAAGGGAATGTGATGTTGCTCCGCTAAGCACTTAATTGAATTACTTTTTACACCAATCGGAAACCAATAAATGGACAGTACCTTACTTTTAGCTTTTGTGGGAGGGGTCAGTATTTTACTATTACTCATTCTTTTTTTTAGGATCAACGCTTTTATTTCCTTACTGATTAGCAGTATTGCGGTGGGTGTTTTTTCTGGTATGCCTTTCGAGTTGATTATTGAAAATGTAATCAAAGGGATGGGCAATACCCTTGGCTTTGTAGCGACTATTGTGGGGCTCGGAGCGATCTTTGGAGCGATCTTGGAGCACAGTGGTGCGACGGAGCGACTCAGCGATTTTTTATTACAAAAATTTGGAACAAAGAATGCACCTACGGCGCTTTCGCTGGCTGGGTTTCTAATTGCTATTCCTGTTTTTTTTGATGTCGCTTTTATTATTCTAGTTCCGGTGATCTATGCTTTACAAAAGAAAACCAAACAATCTCTGCTCCTTTATGCCATCCCCCTTTTGGCAAGTTTGGCGGTTACCCATGCCTTTATACCACCGACCCCCGGACCAATTGCGGTAGCGGATATTATTAAGGCGGACTTGGGTTGGGTCATATTTTTTGGTTTCCTTGTTGGCCTACCCACTACGATTATTGCAGGTTTGATCTTTGGTCGTTTTATTGCTGGAAAAATCCACATTGAAGTTCCTGATTTGGAAATCGAAAAGAAAGCCTCTAATGGTAAAATGCCTAATATAGGATTGGTGATTGCGCTCATTTTATTGCCCATTTTAATGATTCTTGCCAATACCGTTAGTGGAGCGATATATACCGGAGAGAAAGGCTTTGGCTTGCAATTGATTGGTTTTTTAGGGCATCCGATTATTGCCTTAATCATCAGTACTTTGCTCGGAATGTACTTTTTGGGTATTCGCTATGGTGCTACCAAAGAGGAACTCCAGACCGTAAGTATGAAAGCCTTAGGCCCCGCCGGCATCATTATCTTGATCACTGGAGCAGGAGGTGTTTTTAAACAAATGCTAGTCGAAAGTGGTGCAGGAAAAATGCTTGCCGAACAATTTATCCAATATAATTTTATGCCTTTGCTTTCTGCTTTTTTGGTTGCGATGATTATCCGTTTGTTGCAAGGATCTGCCACCGTTGCGATGATTACTGCTGCTGGAATCATGGCACCGATTTTATTAAATCTAGAAATGTCTTCCATGGAATTGGCTTTACTTACTTTGGCGATTGCCTCAGGAGCCAGTGGATTTTCCCATGTGAATGATAGTGGTTTTTGGTTGGTGAATCGATACCTTGGTTTGACGGAAGTACAAACCCTTCGCAGTTGGACCGCCATGACCGGACTGCTTTCGGTGGTCTCCTTTCTGATTATTCTTTTCTTAAATTGGATCGTCTAATGGGTATGTAGAATACCTTGGGCTTTGGATAAAACTTGCGTTTGAGTGAAAGAATTTTTATACTGGAAAATATTCATCGACTCTATCCAAGTTTAGAAATACGATGGAACGTTTAATGAAAGATCTTCCTTACCTTGACCAGTTGTAATTATTTTTTACAAGAGGAAATGCTGGAGCATTTTGGAACATTATTGAGGGCGTTTAGGGCTTTCTAAAAAACCAAAAAAATGAAAGATAAAATTAATGCGGTATTAAAGGAGATGGCGGTTCAAATTGATTTGAATCGAAAAGAACTATTAAGGCTGAACGCTCTTGATGTTGAAAATTGTGATCAAAGTGACCAATCTTTATTTGATCGATTGTTTATCGATGATAAAAAAATAGATGGGATGATTGATGCTTTGCATCAAGTATTGGCCAAAGCTTCTCCATTAAATCAGACTTTGTATTCGTTTAAACATGAAAATGGGATGACGATCGCCAATAAAACAGTTCCATTCGGAACCATCATGATTATCTATGAATCAAGACCGGATGTGACCGTAGAAGCAACGGCGACTGCCTTAAAATCTGGCAATAAAATAATTTTGAAAGGGGGGAAGGAAGCTAGAAATAGCAATCTGTTTTTACATTCCTGTTGGCTGAAATCTTTATTGGCCGTAGGGCTATCCGAGGATCAAATTCGCTTTCTTGACATGGATCGACTCCGCTTGCAGCAATTCTTAAAAGAACCAGATGCTAATATTGATTTGATCATTCCACGAGGTGGGGAAAAATTGATTGCATATGTAAACAGTGTCGCCCAATGCCCGGTCTTGGTGAGTGGCCGAGGAAATAACTTTTTGTATGTTTCAGACCGTGCTGATTTAGCTATGGCGATGCGGATCATCGTTCAATCTAAAATTTCCAAGATTTCTGCTTGCAATGCTTTGGATAAGGTTTTGGTTCATGAAAAATTAGGAGCGGCTTTTCTGGAAGAAATAAAAAGTAAATTGATCGAGCAGGAGGTGGAGATTATCCCATCTCCAGATGAGGAAACCTGGCGAGAAGAATTTTTAGATAAAAAAATAGTAGTAGAAAAAGTAAATAATTTATCCGAAGCTATTTTGATGATCAATAAGTTTTCTGGCAAGCATTCTGCAACGATCATAAGTCAGGAGGAAGGGGAGGCGGAGGTCTTTATGAAAGAGGTAGATTGCGCGGCGGTTTACCACAATGCCTCCACAAGGTTTACGGATGGATACCAGTTTGGCTTAGGAGCTGAAATGGCGATCAGTACCCAGAAGCTACATCATAGGGGCCCTTTAGGAATAGAACAATTAGTAAGCAATAAATGGTATGTAAAAGGTGATGGACAAACTAGATAAACCCAAGCTTTTAATAAAAATAGGAACGGCTACGCTGACCAAAGGAAAGGAAAGAATCTCCAGAGCAAAACTGGAAGATATCGCCATTCAAATCGTAGAACTTCGGCTTAAATACGATGTGATCTTGGTTTGCTCCGGCGCTATTGCTGCCGCAAAACAATTTATAAAGCTAGAGAAAATAGGGAGTGAACTCAAAGAAAAACAAGCTTTAGCGTCGATCGGTCAGCCCTTTTTAATGCGACTGATTCATGATTCTTTTCGGGATTATGAAATCCCTGTCGGGCAATGTTTGTTGTCTTATACCGATTTTGAAAAGGAGCGGTCGAAAGAAAATATTGTCAATACCATAAGTGTCCTTTTGAAAAATGGAATACTACCGATCATCAATGAAAATGACACCACCGCTACCGAAGAGATTAAGTTTGGAGACAATGATAAACTTTCTGCCCTGACGGCCATATTGCTAAAAGTAGACTTGCTAATCCTCGCTACAAATACCTACGGAATTTATGATGATCATCAAAAAACGATCAAGGAAATAGC
>CAYQRA010000143.1:5848-11218 GCA_964419315.1 uncultured Saprospiraceae bacterium
GCGGACATTAAGGAGGTTTATCAATATATAAATAAGAGCATCTCCAATCAAGGAACGGGAGGCATGCAATCTAAGTTGGAAGCCGCAGAGGTCGCCCAGCAGCATCAAGTAGAATCTTGGATTGTAAATGGCCATGAAAATAATTTTCTTCTAAATGCTTTAAAGAACCATTCTAATTTTAGTAAAATTAAAGTTTCTAAGTAACCATAAAATAATAAGTTGGGCATTTGGATTATAATCATGGAAGTCTCAAAAAATATCCTAAATCCCTTGAGTTGATGGTGTTTTTCCGATACCGAAGCCCTTTTTATCAGCGAGAGTTCAAAGTTTTACAAGCAATTGTTTTGTTAATGTTTTAAGGCGAATTTTAAAGCGCTTGAAGCCTTGCATTTAGCCTGTTTTTCCTCCTTAGATAAAATGATCTCCACCATCATTTTTCGTCTAAAACAAAAAATCCAGACTTTATTTCCTTATTATTGCGATGGTGAAAACTCCTAAAAGCCATAAATCCTGACCTTTTCATTACTCTTAAGTGCTATTTGAAAAATAAAGTCCTTATCTGAGATTTCCATTTAACTAAAAACCAACTCATCTTCAACTCGTTAGGTATTCCAGTTAAATGAAAAACGTCGGACTTATTTTTTCAATGTACAAAGTTTGTTAAAAAAATAATTACCCTTTATCTATGAAAAATTGGTTAATCGTATTTTTTGCGTGTTCTTTATGTTGTTCGGTCTTTGCACAAGATGGTGGTGGTGCGGGACAACAAATGTCTACTGAGGATTTTTATCAAACAGATAAAGTCAGAGAACTGCGGATCACTTTTAAAGAGCAAAATTGGGAAGAGTTATTAGATTCGCTGCGCGTAAATGGCAATGGTTTGCTGGGAGGAGAGGTGCAGGTTGAGGGAAAAAGTTTTTCTGGCGTAGGGATTCGCTATCGCGGCAGTAAGTCTTTTCAGACAGGAAGTAGACGAAATGCTTTTCACATCAAACTCAATCACAGTGTCAAGGGAGAAAATTTGCAAGGCCATAAAGTGATTAAATTATCGAATGCGCTAAGAGATCCAAGTATGGTGCGAGAAGTTTTGGCCTATGAAATTGCTCGCCAATATATGCCAGCTCCCAAAGCCAATTTTGTAAAGCTTTTTGTCAACGACGAATATTATGGACTTTTTATAAATATCGAAGCGATTCGTGGCCCTTTCCTAAAAGAAAATTTTGATTCAAAAAAGAATGCACTGATCAAGGCGAGTTCCAAACTCAATGAAAAACATCCAGAGGATTGTAAGAATAAGGTCTATGGCTCTTTGGAATATCAAGCAGATGCTGCCTGTTATAATTATAATTTTGAACTGAAATCAGACAAGGGTTGGGCGGCGCTTATCGAGCTCACCAAACGCTTGAGTGAGGAAGAGGCTAATTTGGAAGAGATCTTGAATGTGGATCGAACGCTGTGGATGCTGGCTTTCAATAATGTACTGGTTAATCTAAATTCTTACACCGGACAGCATAGTCAAAATTATTACCTCTACAAAGATGACTTTGGTCAATTCAATCCTATTATTTGGGATTTGAATTTGGCTTTTGGTAGTTTTAAAAATACGGGATTGGGCTCGGATTTAAATCTGAAAGAATTGCAGGAGATGGACCCATTACTGCATGCAGATAATCCTAGCAAACCCTTGATCAGCCGCTTATTGAAAAATCCACTTTACCGCAAAGCCTATTTGTCGCATATTCGCACGATTGTGTATGATCAATTTGTGAGTGGTGCTTATGAAAAACGAGCGGAAGAATTGCAGCGACTCATTCAAGTTCCAATGTTTAACGATCAAAATAAATTTTACAAAAGTGAAGAATTTCAAAGTAGTTTGACCACTACGATTGGGAAAAGAAGTAAAATTCCGGGGATTGTTGAATTGATGTCTATTCGTGGCCGCTTCTTAAAAAAGCATCCAGCAATCGCCGTTATTCCTCCAAAGATCAGCGAAGTGAAAGTTAAAGAGCGGAAAGAATTCCAAAGTGAAGCCATCACTAGTTTTCGGATTCAGGCGAAGGTAGAGAAATTGCCGAAGCGAGTAAAATTGTATTATCGTTATAATAGCACTGATGAATACAAGGAAGTCTTTATGGCGGATGATGGTAAGAGCCACGATAAGCGCGCTGGAGATAAAGTTTTTGGAGTGCTTATTGAACCAGATGCCGACCAGCAAGCGCTGGAATATTTTATCATGACGGAAAATGCCAAGGCCATGAGTTTTGATCCTCCAAATTATATGTTTGAACCAAGACGGGTGAGTTTGATGGAATTGAATGGAGAGGGCTAAGAATATCCAGTATCCATTAATCAATTTTGAAGGTCGATTTGGGACGAAATATCGGGTGATCTAGGAATTGTTTTTACTGAATCTCTACCGATTTCTAAGCTTGGAAATCGGTAGAGATTTTTCTTTTTGGTCAAATGTGAAATCTTATTTTTCCTTGAGATTCCTTACCTTTTTAAAAAAAAATATTTCTTGAGCCAATCATTTTACTTTTCTATACGTTGATCTGAGGAGGTCTGTTATACAGGAGGTGACTTTAACTAATTCGTAACAAATCACTACCAACGATCTATAAAAAACTATTATCCTTATATTTGAGGAAGAAAGAACTGAACTTCATTCAAAACAAAGCATTATTATGACGAAAAAGTACCTTCTTCTGGCCATTATTTGCCTACCATTTTGGGCCAATAGCCAGGACCTGTATGATTTATCGAGGGTGAGAGAGGTAAGATTGACCTTTGAAGAAGATATTTGGGATAAAAAACTCAATGCCTACAAGCAGGAAGGAAAAGACCGACGATTGTTAGGAAAAGTGACGATAGATGGGATGGTTTATGACAGTGTAGGCGTTCGATACAAAGGGAATAGTTCTTATTTTAATATCCGAAAAACGGACTCTAAGAAACTGCCTTTTAATATCAAGATAGACTACATCAAAAAGAAACAGGCCCTTCCCGGTGGCTACGAATCCCTAAAATTATCCAATGTCTTTCGCGACCCGAGTTTTATGCGAGAAGCACTAGCTTATGAAATTGCCAATAAATACATGGTGGCTCCCCGCGCTAATTTTGTGCGACTTTATGTCAATGGCGAATTACTCGGCTTGTATAATAATACCGAATCGGTCAATAAGGATTTTCTGAAAAAGTACTACGATTATGGCAAAGGGGTAACTTTTAAATGTGACCCCAGCTGGGAATATAAAAAACCGGATGGCTGTAATCTTGGCGATAAAGCTTCGCTACAATACTTGGGTGAAGATCCAAAATGTTATCAGAATTTATACGAGATCAAATCGAAAAAGGGATGGGAAGAATTGATCAAATTAACCAAGACGCTGAATAAAAATCCAGATGAAATCGAAAGCGTATTAGATGTAGATGCCACCTTGTGGATGTTGGCTTTTAATAATGTCTTGGTCAATCTCGATAGTTATTCTGGTAGACTTTGTCATAATTATTATATGTACCAAGATACCTTTGGTATTTTTCATCCGATTCCATGGGATATGAATCTCAATTTTGGGGGCTTCCGATTTTTTGATGCGGGCTCTCCCATGACCTTGGAAGCAATGCAAAAGATGAGTCCATTTATCCATTATAGCCAAAGCAATGATAAGCGACCACTGATCGTCAATCTTTTGAAAAATAGCCTTTATCGAAAAGTATACATGGCGCATATTCGAACGATTCTCAATGACTTTTTTGTCAACGAAAAATACCTCAATCGAGCGCGACAAATGCAATCCTCCATTGATTTTTATGTACAATCAGATAAAAATAAATTTTATCCTTACGAGTTTTTTAAGAAAAATTTAGAATCTTCTTGTCCGGCAGGAAGCGTCCAAATCGTTGGGCTCAAAGAACTCATGAAAGCACGGACAGAATATTTGACCAATCATCCTTTATTGAAAAAGGAAAGCCCCAAAATCTCTGAAGTCTTCGGTACCAAATCTGGAGAAAGCGAATCCAAAATCCAATGTCGAGTTAGTGGTGCGGATAAAGTGTATGTCTGTTATCGCCAAGGAAAGTACGCTCCTTGGAAACGAATAGAAATGAAGGAGGAGGGGGCCGATGGTAAATACCTTTCTATGCTAGAAGGTGGAAGTGGTTTGGAATATTACATCATTGCAGAGGCCGCGAAGACGGCTAGTTTGTCACCAGAGCGATCAGGAAAAGAAACACATGTGGTGCGGTGAGTCGGAGAGAATTAGATTATTGATTAATTGGATATTAAAAGAATGCCTATACCCAAAAATAAGTCTGAACTCCAACTTGCTATTCAGCAAACCTATGCCAAACTACAAAAAGACTTGGCCAATGTTCCCTCTGAAAAAAGCAAAGAAAAAACAATGGATGGTCATGCCAAAGGAACGATGATGAGTCCCTGCGACTTAGTCGCTTATTTGGTCGGATGGGGAGAGTTGGTTTTACATTGGCAGCAGCAAAAAGAAAGAGGAGAGTCGGTAGCTTTTCCGGCGCTAGGTTATCAATGGAATGAATTGGGTTTGTTGGCACAAAAATTCTATCAAGACTATGAAGAAGAAGATTTCCTTTCTTTATTGAAAAAACTAGACCTTACGGTCAATAAAATCCTAGCTTTGATTGCCAAACAAAGCGAAGCAAACCTATATACCGAAGCTTTCTATGGTAAATATCCGCTCGGGCGAATGATTCAACTCAATACCTCCTCTCCGTATAAAAATGCGCGTACTCGAATTCGGAAGTATTTACGCACTTTGACCTGATTTTTGGTGTGCTTCCATGCTGTTGCTTCTAATCTATTCGAAACCAATTATCTCTACTTATTCAAAATAGTCTTCGCTAGGAAAGCTACTGGATTTTCTTTGCCTTAAGGAAAAGTTAAAATGACGGCCAAAAATTGTTAAGGTGAAGGAGAGAAATTGTATTTAATGATTTATAACATAAATTGAGAATAGCTCAGTTGAAACATTACTGAGAACCAAAAAATATAAGCATGAAAGTTCCAAGATAAGATAGTAATTAGAGCTCTAAAGAAGTGACTATTGAATCATGGGAAGCCTAGCCACCGGTCAGGCAACTATCATGTGACTTTAATCTAAAATAAAATTAAACACATGAAATTATTATTGAGTTCTGTTCTTTTTTGTTGCGCTCTTTTGAATACCTTATCTGCACAGCACTCCACAATTATTAATCCTGATAGTACCATTACAAGGGTCCTACAAAACGGCAATATAAGTACTTCTTCTAATTCGAATGGGACGACTTCTACCACGATTCACACCGATATTGACTCTGTTCCAATTCTTAAATTTAAGAATTTTGAATTGTCATTAA
>CAYQRA010000144.1:0-11147 GCA_964419315.1 uncultured Saprospiraceae bacterium
AAATACAGTTGTCTACATCATCACAAACACCATCACCATCTGTATCACCACCGTTATTGGCACAAGCATCAACACCACCTACGATTTCAAATTTTTCTTCCACCTGGCAAATCAAAGAATAATTGGCCGTGTAATATTTTGCATAAGCAATATAAGATCCGCTAGGAAGATCTATGGTCTGAGTAGTTCCACAATCTGCAAAACATTGGAATTGCTCTTGCCAGGTCGTTGTGAAAATCTGTAGAGAGCTTACTGCTGCTCCATCTAGTCCTGATACCGTTACGGCACCATCTGTAGTGGTAAAAGTAATTTGATCACAATCTGCTTGGTTATCACAAGCATCTCCGGTTCCGTCATTGTCTGCATCTTCTTGTCCTGGATTTGGAGTATCTACACAGTTGTCTACATCATCACAAACGCCGTCGCCATCGGTGTCACCACCTGCATTATCACATGGATTAGATCCACCGCTTACGTCTACTGTTTTATTGGTTTCACAGATTTGGCCATAGTTATCGGTAAAGTATTTTACATAAACGTGGTAAGTTCCATTTATCAAAGTAATATTTTCTGTTGCTGCACAATTATCAAAGCAAGCAAATTTTTCTTGCCACTGAGCATTGAATATCTGAACAGAAGAAATTGGGGCAAGGTCTAAACCACTGATATTGATCGTACCTGCACCAGCAGTGATCACGATTTGGCCACAGTCTGGCTCCATAGTATCACAAGCATCACCGATGCCATTGCCATCTGTATCTTCCTGATCTGGGTTAGGTGTGTCTACACAATTGTCTTGGTCATCACAGATGCCATCGTTGTCTTGATCGTTTAAGCAAATAGGATCAGAAAGATCAAAGTTGAAGTCAGATTTGATTCCACTTAGTTTCATCCAACCAGAAGCACCATAAGCGCCATTTTTTACATTGGCACCAAAACCGATTTGAAAAGGGTGGTCTGGATTAGGAACAACGTTTAGTCCGCCAATAGTACCCGAAAAATCGCTGTAATAATACCAGCTATCGGATTGGTCAGAATTGGCACATTCTAAGAAAGGAGTACCTCCATCTGTCTTACCGGTAAAGTGTACCGCTACTGTTGAAATATTGTTGCCATTGACCTCTTGTACTCTGCCCGTTAATTCGGCAGTTCCATCTTCGTATTCAATAAAAAACAAATCTCCGATTTCTTTGCAATAAGCGCCGTCTACCCAAAGTACACGATCCGCTGCACCAGAACAGGCAGTGGTTAGGTTTAATACTCTTCTGGTGGAGATGATGGTAGAAATAGAAATTGTTGAGTTGTTGGCGGCAGCTTCATTTAGTTCCGTGTCCGCGTTTAAGGTAAGATCGAAAAGGTTGTTGGGAGTTGAGAAGTTGGTGTTGTTGGCGAATAGTTGGAAACAACAACAGCATAAGATTAGTAAAAGTGTAGTAGTTTTGGACATATGTCTATAAGTATTGGTGAAAGAAAACAGGCATAGCCTGATTATTATTTCGGGAGGAAATAAACGTTTAAACCGTTTTTACAAAATGGGGTAAGGGTAACATATGGGAGAGGAGAGTAAATATTCTTTAGGTAAAAGAACAACACAAAAATGCAGGAATACTTTGAAAAAGCCAAGTCACAAAAAAAGGTTAAATTAAATTTAATTAATATGTTATTATTTAATTTGTTGATATTTATGGTACTATGATTGGGGGTAATGTTTAATGTTTTATGAAAAATACCATAGAAATGGTAGAGGGAAAAAACTGAATTTATCTTGTTAAGGTCTAAAATTAACTTTTGGGCTTAATCGTAAATATTCGTTAATCCTATTTTAGTACCTGGTCAAGCATTGATTATATCTAATATGTTTTCTACTTTTAGGTATTCAGTATTATATATGACTAAAACGTCAGGCCCACCTTAGCTAGTAACTAAGGAATTGACTTGAATAAATTTTGCCCTCTTAATTATGAAACAAAACCCTTCCACTCCAAATTCCAATGCTGCCTTAGCTCCTTTTGCTTGTCGGTATTCTCCACAGATTCCAGAATTATTAATGAAGTTAGGCTGTAGTATTGCCGTTTCTACCTACCAAGCTGGTAAGGTGGTTTTTATTTCCCCAAAAGATGAAAATCATTTGGTACAACTGCCACGGCATTTTGAAAAGCCAATGGGCATTGCCGAAGATCTTGAAAGTGATAAACTTGCAATCGCGACCAAAGACGAAGTAGTCGTTTTTGCCAATTCCGAAGGATTGGCTACGCATTATCCTAAAGCACCTGGAAAGTACGATGCCTTATATTTGCCACGGATCACTTATCATACCGGATCTTTAGATATTCATGATCTTCGATTTGGGAACCAAGGAGAGTTGTATGCTGTAAATACCCTCTTTTCTTGTATCGTAAAAATTAATGACAATTATAACTTTACGCCTTATTGGAATCCCCCTTTTATTGATCGATTGGTTTCAGAAGATCGTTGTCACCTAAATGGTTTGGCGATGCAAAATGGAAAACCTAAATATGCCTCTACGTTCAATCAAGGCAATACTTTTCAGAGTTGGCGAGAAACGGTAACGACGACCGGAACTATTTTCGATATAGATAGCAATGAAGCAGTAATCACTGGTTTGCCAATGCCTCACTCGCCACGCTTGTATGATGGTTCTCTTTTTGTGCTGCTTTCTGCTACAGGTGAGTTGGCGAAGATAGATACCGAAAAAGGTACTTATGAAGTAGTTACTAAGATTGGAGGATTTGTAAGAGGGATGTCTTTGTATAGAGATTACCTTTTTGTAGGTTTGTCCAAGTTGAGAAAAAATTCTTCCACTTTTGCCAAATTGGATTTTGCAGATAAAGCAAACGAATCAGGGATCGTCGTTATCCATCTTCCCACAGGAAGCATTGCCGGAAAAATTACTTACCTCAATTCCGTAGACGAAATTTACGACATCCATGTTCTTCCTAATAAACTACGCCCCAATATTTTAAACACCATGAACGATCAATACAAAGAAGCCTTGATGATCCCAGAAGCTACTTATTGGGCGAAGCCCAAACCCAAAAAGTAAAACCCAAATTTTATACCCTGAAAAATGCTATTGGAAATTACTTAACTCTATAATAAATTCCCCTTTATGAAATTTTACAATTACGCTAGAAAAAGAAGGCAACTAAAATTCTTAGCGAAACAGCTTCGAAAACAATTGGCAGCCAGTGAGGGCGTACTTACGCGACAAGCGGAGATACTCGTTGCCAAAATGAAAAAAATACTACTTCGTAAAAAACCTATCATTAGTCGGGTTGCTTTTAGAAAAGCCTTAGGAGCTGCTGCCGTTTTATTTGGCTTAGGAATGAGTACCCCCGCGACTGCGCAAAATTTTGCGCTCCCCGTAGCCTTCCCTTTCGGATTAGATAGCATCAGTGATTATGCCCTTCCTGCTTTTGTAGACTTGGACGCAGATGGTGATTTGGATCTCTTTGCAGGACAGTATGGAGATTCTGGTGTGTATTCGAATTACGAATCGAATTTTCTGTTTTTTGAAAATACAGGTACTTTAGGAACGCCAGCATTAGAAGCTCCGGTCGTCAATCCTTTTGGAACAATGGTTAATTATGGCAACGAGGTCAGTATGCCCACTTTTGCAGATCTAGATGGAGATGGCGACCAAGATTTATTAGCAGGTTCTAATTATGGTGATTTCCTTTATTTTGAAAATACGGGCACTGCAACTGCTCCTCAATTTGCTGCTTCAGAGTCGAATCCATTTGGTTTAGATAGTGTGTATTACCTTTCTTTTCCAGAGTTGGTCGACCTCGATGGAGATGGAGATTTTGATTTGCTTGCCGGAGAAAGTTTTTATAATCCAGTTACCGAGGAGAATTATGGGAATCTTGTGTTTTTTGAAAATGTAGGAACTCCAACGGCTCCATCATTCGCCGCGCCAATGACCAATCCTTTTGGTTTGAACTATGTCTATAGCCTTGCTGTTCCAGCTGCAGGAGATCTAGATGGGGATGGGGATATTGATGTTTTGGTGGGAGAGTACTATTCCGGGTTAATTTATTTTGAGAATACCGGTTCTGCTACTAGTCCTCAATTTGCCGCACCAGAGACCAATCCTTTTGGTATTGTTGTAGCGCCCGAAACTTATCTTTCAATTCTAGATTTATCTGATTTAGACAATGATGGCGACTTAGATATCTTTTTGTTTGATGATTATGGCGTGGGGCAGTTTTATGAAAATACCGTTAAGAACCCTGTGAGTGTCAAAGAGGTCGCTCCAGCTTTTGAACTTGATGTTTTTCCAAATCCAGTTCAAGATCAACTCTTTTTGAATACCTCGGAAACTATCCAGCAAGTAGAAGTCATTGATCTATTAGGGCGTACGATTGATGTTGTACAGCCAAGCAAAAATGCCATTGCCTTGGCACATCTCCACCCCGGAATGTACACATTGCGGGTTATGGATAAAAACGGTAACTTTGTGTTGAGAAAAATACAAAAACAGTAGGCGTATTTTAATTACTTCAATAGGTACTTGGATGCGACTAGTTTGTATCCAAGTATTTTTGTATTGACTAGTTGGATTGAGGTCTTGATTTTTTGCCAATTAATCACTAAGAAATCCCTAGCAAAGAACAATAAAAAAATAATTAATTACTACCATAAAAACCCCCTTTATGAAGTCGAATAATTACGCTAGAAAAAGAAGACAACTAAAATTCCGTGCCAAGCAACTTCGAAAATTACTAGCTGCGAATGCAGGAGTACTTACGAAAAAGGCCGAGCGGCTCTTGGCTAAAATGAAAAAAATGCTAGGTCATAAAAAGCCAATCATTAGTAGTCGTGATTTACAAAAAGCATTAGGTGCTGCGGCTGTTTTATTTGGTTTGGGAATGACAAACCCTGTGGATGCGCAAAATTTTGCGCCACCCGTAAGCTCGCCATTTGGCTTGGATAGCATTAGCTATTATGCATTTCCTGCTTTGGCAGACTTAGATGCAGATGGTGACCTGGACCTCTTTATAGGTCAATATGGCGAACCTGGATTGTATTCTAATTACGAAACCAATTTTTTGCTTTTTGAAAATACAGGCACCCTTGGGACTCCCGCTTTTGGAACTCCTTTGGCCAATCCTTTTGGCACAATGATTACCTATGAAAACTATTACAGTTTACCTACTTTTGCTGACCTAGATGGCGATGGTGATCAGGATATGATTGGTGGAGCTAATTATGGGGAATTCTATTTTTATGAAAACATTGGTACTGCTACAGCCCCAGCGTATGATGATCCACAAGTCAATCCCTTTGGACTAGATAGTGTGTCTCAATACTCTTTTCCAGATTTGGTTGATTTAGACGGTGATGGTGATTTTGATTTGCTTTCAGGAGGCGTTTTGTATAATACACTTACAGGAAATCGATATGGAGATTTTGTGTTTTTCCAAAATATAGGAACACCAACTGCTCCTGCTTTTGCAACACCAGTAACCAATCCCTTTGGTTTAAGTTCTACCTATAATTTTAATATTCCAACTACCGGAGATGTAGACGGAGATGGGGATATAGATATTTTGTCCTCAGAATATTATGGAAACCTTGTTTATTTTGAAAATACCGGTTCTGCTACTGGACCTCAATTTGCCTCCCCGGTACAAAATCCTTTTGGTCTCGTAGTTGACTCCATAGCGGAGGTTATCATTCCAGAGTTGGCTGATTTAGATAATGATGGAGATATGGATTTATTTACCTTTGAAGATTATGGTGTTCCGCATTTTTATGAAAATACCGTCAATAATCCAGTGAGTGTCAAAGAACTTATTCCCGCTTTTGAACTTGATGTTTTTCCAAATCCAGTCCAAGACAAATTGGTGATTCAAACATCAGAGGCAGTCGCCCAAATAGAAGTCATCGACCTCTTGGGACGCAGGCTTGAGGTACTTCATCCTAAAAAAAATACGATTACCTTGACGCATCTTCATGCAGGCGTTTATTTCCTGCGAGTGATGGGAGATAATGGTGATTTTGTGGTGAAGAAAATTCAAAAAATATAAACGATTTTATAAAAGAAAATTTAAGAAAATGAAAACTTATTCTTTTGCGCGTAAAAGACGCCAAGTAAAATTTATGGCCAAGCAAATCCGAAAAGGCTTGCTTGCTTCAGGTGGTCAATGGACGCAAAAACTAAAATACCTTTCGATAAAGATGAAAAATATCTTGGAAGGTTCTTCGCAAATTATTTCTAATAGAGGACTCCGAAAAGCATTGGGGGCAGCAGCCATTCTCTTTGGTCTGGGATGGAGCAATCCCATCCATGCTCAGTTTTTGGGACCACAAGTTACCAACCCTTTTGGGCTAACTCCAATTCCATATTTTGTGCCCTCTACCTTTGCGGATCTAGATGGAGATGGAGATACGGATATGTTGGTGAGTTTTTCTGATGGAGGCTATGATGATCCTACAGATTTTTTTTATCTGGAGAATATAGGAACGCCTGGAGGGCCAGATTTTACGATGGCCAAGGTAAATCCATTTGGTTTGGTAGAATCTACTTTTTCCTTTATTCCTCGCTTTGTTGATTTGGATGGTGATGGAGATCAAGATATCGTGACTGGCGACGATTACGGCTTTTTTAGTTTTTATGAAAACACCGGGACGGCTACGAATCCTGCTTTCGCTATTCCTGTCAGGAATCCTTTTAATCTGACCGATGTCGCTTATGTTGGGACTCCCAATTTTGCAGACTTTGATGATGATGGGGACTTAGATTTATTGGCGGGAGAATCTGGAGACGATTATGGCAATTTTATGTATTTTCAAAATGTAGGTACCGCCACTGCTCCTGAATTTGCTAACCCCGTTAAAAACCCTTTTGGATTGCAGTATTTGGCAGACTATAATTTGCCAACCATCGGTGATGTAGATGGCGATGGCGATGTAGATGTTTTGGCCGCAGATGAGTATGGGGAATTGTTTTACTTTAAAAATACGGGTACCGTATCTGCTCCTCAATTTGCCGCTCCGGTATCCAATCCTTTTGGTATTAGCGATAGGCCATTGATGGATATTTCTTTTATCACTTTTGTCGATATTGATAATGACAGCGATATTGATTTGATGTGCAGTGAATCGGAATTGGGCAATTTTAGATTTTATGAAAATACCGCCAAAAATCCAGTAGGTCTTAAAGAAGCGATACCGGAGTTTTCCTTGGAGGCTTTTCCTAATCCGGTAGAGGAAGAATTATTGTTGCGTTCCGAAATTGCCTTAGCGCAAATAGAGATCGTCGATTTATTGGGAAGACCTTTACTCCTTTTTTCGGGAGAGGAAACGTCGATTAATTTAAAAGGACTTCCTGCTGGAGTTTACCTGCTCCGTGCAACAGATCGAACAGGAAATTCGGTGCTTAGAAAAATTCAGAAAATGTAAATATTTCCTTTCCTACTTCTAAAAAAAACGCCATTACTGTGCATCACAGCAATGGCGTTTTTTTGGAAATATTTTCTTCAACGCGACCAAAATAAAAACCCCGACAAGGAAGTCCGTGCCGAGGTTTCTATTCCATGTAAATGGAGTCTTAGTAACGGTTGTAATCACCGCCTCCGCGGTTGTAACCGCCACCACCACCGCCTCCGCGGTTGTAGCCACCACCACCGCCACCTCCGCGGTTGTAACCACCTCTAGATCTGTTTTCACGGGGTTCAGCTTTTTTAACTACAATCGTTCGACCATCAAATTCTTGGTCGTTCAAGCCTGCGATAGCTTCTTGTGCTTCATCATCGTTAGGCATTTCAACAAATCCAAAACCTTTTGATCGGCCAGAGAATTTGTCCATAATAATTTTTACGGTGTCGACTTCACCATAACCTTCGAAAGCTTGTCGAAGAGTAGCTTCATTGGTGTCGAAATTTAGTTTTGCTACAAAAATGTTCATTACAAAAAAATTAAAAAATTAGGGAAGAGTGACACAAAAAATGATAGCAGGATAAATCAAAAAGAGCTAACAGGCTACAATATTAGAGGACACTAGTTACCCTACAAATATACCATCTAAAATAATGTGATGCCAGATTAAAGAAAAAAATAATGTAAAAAGCACGCCTGATCCTTTAAAATCAAGGGTTTTTGCTGGGTTTTTAAAGAAAAAACACTTAAAAATAGGAGTGTCAGAGCTTTTTAACGGTACTTTTTGACTCCTCTTTTAATCCTGTAGCACTTAGTTTTCTTGAATTAATTGGGGTTTTCCGGCTTCTACTTTTATTCTTTTACCTAATTTTTCTTCGTCGCTTGGTGTACGTAAACCTGGGACATAATACCATTCGGCTATACTGATTTCTTTGCGCATTCGGAGCAGTAGGTAACCATGATCATGCAGGTTGACATATTTGAGGTGGGGGTTGTTTTTTGTATAAATACTTTGGGCGTATTGCACGGTATCCATCGTGGTGTACTCATCGTAATTTCCAGAAGAGATACTCGTGGTTCCAAATTCAACAGCGACATTGGCAGCCGCTCCTTCTTTTTGATAATCCTCCAAACTTGTTGGTGTTTCGAAAGCCCAAGAACAATGGGTGTCGCCAGTAGTAAAAATGACATTGTCTACTTGGTTGCTTTTGATAAACTCAATGATGCTTTTTTTCTCATAAGGATAGCCATCCCAAGCATCGAGATTCAGGGGGCGTTTGGGGAAAATTTCTCCAAACCGCAAATCCGAAAAAATCACTTGATTGCCAATTACTTTCCATTGTGCTTTTGAGTTTTTGAGTTCTTTAAAAAACCACTCTTTTTGTTCGCTACCGAGCATCGTTCTGTCGGCATCTTGATAGCTGGAATCTTCTTTGCTTTCTACTGGTTTGGTTCGCCCAGCCAAACGTTCATCTAGCATTAGTAAGTCTACCAATTCTCCAAATTGAAACTTTCGATAAACCGTTTCTGCTTCGCCCCGAATAGGCATCCATTCAAAATAAGCTTTGCGAGCCGCCGCTTTTCGATCTTGATAATCGCCTTCTTCGGCCTGGTGGTTTTGAGCACCTTCTACATAAGAATCATTGGCAATTTCATGGTCATCCCAAACACTAATAAAGGGGTGCATTTGGTGCACTTTTTGAAAGCTAGGAGTACTCCTGTATTGAGCATAGCGCGTTCGATAATCTTGTAGACTGATGATTTCATGGGGAGGTTCATGCTTGCGACCGATCGTCGTATCGCCATAGCCACTGATCTGGTATTCATAAATATAATCGCCGAGGTGAAGTACTGCGTCAATACTATCTCGTTTGGCCAATGCGGCCAAAGGATTGAAATACCCCCATTCAAAATTGCTGCAACTGACAATTGCTAAGTTGACCTGATCTACCGATCCGCTTGGAAGGGTTTTGGTTCTGCCAATGATGGATTGGATGCCCTCGCATTCAAATTGATAATAGTAAGTGTTAGCTGGTTTTAATCCTTTGACATCAACTTTTAGCGTATGGTCATTATCTGCTATAGCTATTGTTGCTCCCGTTTGAAAAACGTTTTTCATATCTGGGTCGGTTGCTACTTTGTAAGTGACCATTTTTGCTTTTTTGTCGGCACTGGTAACCTTGGTCCAGATAATCACTTGGTCACTTAAAGGGTCACCAGAAGCAACTCCATAGTCAAAACTTACCGATGCAGATTGGATCAGGGAATGGTCTTTTATTGGAAAAAATAAAAGAACAGCAACGAAAGAGAAAGAGAAAAATAGGGGCGCTGAAAATTTCATTTTGGATGTTGGATTTATAGGGTGTCAATGAGTTTTAGATTAATGCTTGCTGCTTCTTCGAGGTGCTTTCCAAAGGCAATTAAGCCTTCTTGGTGACCTGCCATTACAAATACTTTTTCCTTTTTTCGAACACTAGATTCTTTTAATAATCGGATGATTTCTCTAGCCATTTCTGGACTGCCGTATGCTGCGGATTCAGCGGTAGTGGGCAGTTGGTATTTCCATTTTTCCCACAAAGCCATATGGTGAATATGAATCACGGAATTGACTTCTGGGCACTCTTGGTAGATTACGGCATGACTCATGGATTCAGAAGAGGCAATGATGGGGCCTTCGCAAAGGACGAGGTTTTTATCAATGTCAAAATCAGTCACCAAGGCAAAATGCTGCTCCGTTATTTTTTGGAAATTTCCAGTAGCGGAGCCGCTGATGATAAATTGATTATCCTGATAGCGTTGGCTGATATTTCCAAACCCAATACCATCGGGATAAGCACCTAGCAAATGATGTTGATACATTTTTTGTCGCCAAAAAAGGACTTCTTCAAGAACTGTTTTGGGCAGAGGTTCTTTTTGTATCCAACGGCTTTTAAATTTGATATAACCTTCCTCATTCATAAAGGCAAAGTTACAAAAGCTTTGCGATCCTTTTAGCGGTAGCTAATAAGATATTGACTCTCAAACAGCTTATAAGATTTATTAGGGCAAAAAAAATCCCGAATTCTGGATTCCTCCAAAATTCGGGATAACTTCTTATAGATTATTTAATACAGAAATTACCTATAGTTTAATCACAGTAAAAAGTTTAGTGACCTGTTGTCGGCCATCTACTTTTACAGTAATCGCATAAATACCTGCATTGAAATCTTGGACCTTCACATCAACAGGAGCACTGGTTACTTCTCCGATGTTTTGTTCTTGTACCAAAACGCCTAAACTATTGTATACCTGAATGGTGGCTTCTTCTCCAATATAATCCAAGATGCTGACATGAAGAATGTCTGCGGTAGGATTAGGGAAAAGTAAAAGTCGCTCAGGATCACTATCGAAAACAACTTTTTCGATAGCAGAATAACGGAAACTTCCATCTGTATAATTTTGCTTGATGCGGTAGAAGTTGTCTCCCATCGCTGGACGGTAATCTTTACCGGTGTAATTAACCGCTTCTATGGTATTGTACTCGCTGAAGGTCTCTTCGATTTCTTCAAAATCAATTCCATTTACCGAGCGCTCAATCACATAAGAATCCGTTTGGTCATCACTATTGATGGTCCAGTTGAGGTCTACACTTTGTGCCGCCTTAGCTGCACCAAAAGTAAATAAATCTGCTCTTCGTGGGGCGATTGCACCACAGCATCCTTTGATCTTGATTTCGTCTACGTCGAAATATCTAGGAGAAGCAC
>CAYQRA010000145.1:0-952 GCA_964419315.1 uncultured Saprospiraceae bacterium
TCATCACTGATGAGAATATCACATTTGAAGATGCTGGAGGACGCGAAGACAATATCGTTGATGAGCATATCTTACACATGCGTAAATTGTTGAAAACTTCTTTGGAAGATCTCGATTTATCCGTACGTGCTTACAACTGTTTGAAAGCTGCCAAAATCAATACCTTGGCAGAGTTGGTACGCTACGACACGCATGAGCTTTTGAAATTCCGAAACTTCGGTAAAAAATCTTTAGTAGAGATTGAAGAATTGCTACAAGAAAAAGGATTGACTTTCGGAATGGACTTGTCTAAATACAAATTGGACGAAGACTAATCTTCGATTAAGATATTTAATTAATTATTTGGCAATAACCCAGTACCCGCTATTCTTGCAGGTGAAAAGTGTTGCGATGATCACCGGAGATTCTCCGGAATTTAAAAACTAAAAAGATGAGACACGGTAAAAAGTTTAACCACCTCGGAAGACAACAAGGGCACCGAAGAGCACTCCTTAAAAATTTGTCTATCGCATTGATCGAACACAAAAGAATCAATACGACTCTTGCTAAAGCAAAAGCATTGCGTAAGCATATTGAGCCTTTGATCACTAAAGCTAAATCTAATACAACTCACTCTCGAAGAGTCGTATTTAGTTACTTGCAAAACAAAACTGCGGTAAAAGAGCTTTTCGGAACGGTGGTTGACAAAATAGGTGACCGCCCAGGTGGATATGTCCGTATCATCAAAATGGGATTCCGAAAAAGTGATGGCGCAGAAATGGCCATGATCGAATTGGTAGATTTCAATGAATTGATGTTAGCTGCTAAAGCTTCTGGAGATGGTAAAGCGACTAAAAGCAAAAAACGCCGTACTCGTCGTGGTAAGAAATCATCAAGTGCTGCAACAACTGCTGCACCTGCAGCAGAGACAACAGCGGAAGACGCTAGTGCTGAAGAGGAGTAGACATCTCGC
>CAYQRA010000145.1:975-11142 GCA_964419315.1 uncultured Saprospiraceae bacterium
AAAAAGGGATAAACCATCTGGTTTATCCCTTTTTTTATGAATATCATTTAAGCCAAAAGTGCTTCCAGCCGCCCATAATCAATCTTAGAATAATGCCGAGGATCCATCGGAATTTTACGAAGTAAGCGAATTTTATCATAGGGTATGTCTTTTATCAAATCTTTCAACTGCTGAAGCGATAGCCGAGATTGAATGGCTAAAACCAATTCCGATTTTGCTTTTACCAAGGTGCCTATCTTTATACCTGGAATGTTTTGTAATTTATTTTCTATAATAAATGGCGAGAGGTACTCCGTACCCTGAGCAATCAACTGCTTACAGCGGCCCGTTAGATATAATTGACCATTTTCCAAGAATCCACTATCTCCCGTTCGATGCCAAATGGTATCGCCAATCAAAATTTTATTCTCTGCAAAGGCTTTTTCATTTCTAAAGTATTGCTTCAATACATGCGGACCAGCAACAATGATTTCACCAATTTGGCCTTCCTCCATTGTTTCTAAATTTTCCGTTTCTGAAAGTTGGATCACTTCGTTTTTAACGGGAATTATTTTTACCGAGGCTTTGTGAAAAGGAGTTCCCACGAGCAAACCCTTGTTGCTCAAATTCATTTGGCTCGCAAGTGCAAGTGCATCAATAGTACTGATCGGTTCTGCTTCTGTAGATCCATATACGATGGTGGACTTGGCATTGGGGAAGGCTTGGGCATAAACTTTGGCTTTACTCGGAAATACAGGTGCACCGCCCGTGAAGACTTTTTCAATATCAAGAAGTGGGCTGTTTTTTTTCAGTGCCTGTTCCGCAAGATTTTGGATGAAGAAAGGGGATGCGGTAATTCGATTGACTTTATGTAGGCGAATTTGTTGAGAAATAGCAGCAGCATCCATTGCTTCTGGCTTGGACATTTTAAAATCCGCAATCACCGAAGTACAACCTATACCCAAGTTTACAAATAGTACAATGGGCAAAAGAGGAAAATCGATATCTGTAACCTTAGGCTGGATTTCATCCAAAAGGGCATCGAATTGTTCTTTTAAAAATTGATGACTTCTTTTTGCTGCTTTGGGAGTTCCAGTACTTCCTGTAGTAAAGGTGAGTAATGCAGGAATGTTTTCAATATCCTTGGCCATGTCTACAGGTTTATTGACCTGTTTGTGTAAACTTAACTTGATTGGAATTCGTCTTAACTCCCTGGAGAAAAAAGCAAATACCCTTGCTTTGAAGATGCCAATAAAACCTTTGCAATCGGCCAATTGACAACAAGTTTCTAATCTTTTTTTACTTACCCATTCATCGAGAAAAACGGCGGTGGCACCAAGGTAAAATAAAGCTAAAACAATCCGATAAAGATCAATACTCATCGGTACGAAAACCAATACTCGATCACCGGGTTTAATGCCTTTTTTTGCAAAATAGGCCGCAGTTGTTTTGACCTCTTTTTCCAAATCAGAAAAGCTGATTTTTCTAGTGCTTTCAATGATAGCGATCTGCTTGGGGTATTGCTTGGCAGCACCTAAAAAGAGGGTTACGATATTAGAGATTGGCGTTTTCATTGATTCGTTTTATATTTTCCAAATTAGTTTTAAAAATAGGAGCAATGAAATAGGCAGAGCCGTACAATTTTATTTCATCGAGCCAAGTACTATTTTCTGTTTCTAAAAAAAGAGTAAAGGCAATCTGGCAATGATGACTTCCAGTAGAATGATAAATCTGCTCCGTCAATAAATGATCCGAGTTTAGGAAAAGACCATTGATATTAAAGATGTTTAAGCGCCTTTTTTGATTAGGGCTATCAATCAAAGTTGTTTCATCCCAAGTGATCCCACATTCATTAGCATTTTTAAAACACCTCCTAACGGAGCCCATTGTCCCATCTGGATGATCGGCTAAATTCAATGGAGAAATATGATCCACAAAAGAAGACCAATCTGCGGCATGATCTGAATTGCCGAGATAGGAATACACCTGCTTCACAGGCACCTTGATGTCTATTTTTTCTAGCAGCACTTTTTGATCAAAACCTTTTTGCTTTCCATAAGGACTAAAGGTCACGAGTAAAATAAAAAATAAAATACCCGTCAGTAAAATACAAGTGACTAATCGTAAGGTGTTCATCTTAGTAACTGGTTTTTAAGCCATATAAGGCATAAGATTTATAAGGACTTCCTGCGAATTTTTTGGAGAGGGCTAGTGAATTATTATCCTGATAGATAAAAGCATGAATTACTTTTTTGTAGCCCAATTCTTTTGCTGCTTGATACACCTTTTTAGAAAGAATACTGCCAATGCCTTTAAAGCAAGCGTTTTTTTTGCGGGCCATGGATTTGATGATTAGTGTTTCTTGATTTGGATCGCAATAATCTTTAATCGCAAAAAGGAAAGCCTGTATTTCTTTTTGTTGATCTTCTACAATCCAGATTAGTCGTGGATCAAAAAGCGGGCTATGCTTTTTGTATTTGCTGATAAATTCTTCTACTTGAATAGGAGTATACAAGAAATTATTAGCGAAAGCTTCTTGACTCAGTGTGGCAATTTTTCGTAAATCCACCTCGAGATCCATTAGATTTATATTTCTAAAGGTGGCTCCTTTTTGAATGAAATCTCGTTCGAGTGCTTCCGTTTTTGAGGAGGAGTATTGGAGCGAATGAGTCTGGTTTGAAAAGTATTCCGCAATAGATTGGAAGCCTGCATTTTGGAATTGCTTGTTGTAATAAATATGATGATAGGGCTCCATGAAAAAATTGGCCGACTGATTATTTTGACTAAATCGATAGGGATTGGTTGTCGAACCTTCCATCGGACCAATCAACCATTGATACTTTTTTTGTGCCGCCAAATCTTTGGCTTTTTTCAATAATATATTGCTAGCCTCCTGATCGGGTATACACTCATAGCTACCAATACAAGCCGCAGCTTGTCCTTGATATTCTAAACTTGGATTTTCATAAAAAGCGAAGCGACCTACGGGCTTGCCTTGCTTCAATAAGGTATAACAACCTTCCAGATAAGCGTCAACCGGATCATGGCCGAGTTTGAATCGAGCACTTCCTTTGAGGTATAAATCATGAGCCAATTGCTCAAACAAATGATACAAACTTTTGCCAGGAAGCGTTTTTAAAAATTGATAATTCATTAGGAAATAAAATTAATAGCTTTAAAAAAAGTTAAGAGCCCCAATACACTAAAAGGAATGGTCAAATTATCATAGCCCTTATGACTCAATGCCTCCGCGATCGTACTTACAAAGGCGAGGGTGGAGGAAATTAAAACCATTGTGACAAGAATGGTCTGTCCACTGCACCAAAGCCCCAATAGACCAATAAGAAAGGCACTTAAGAAAAACCCTAGGGAACCACTACCTGTTTTGGTATGTCCAAAAGTAGAGTAGGGGAATTGGGGCCACTTTTTACCGACTAGTGCCGCAATAGGATCGCTGATCGCCAAAATGAGAATGGGGATATAGAAAAATAAAAATTGATCGTATTGTTGGTAAAAAAGAAAACAAACGTAAACGACCAAAGGATACAAAAGACTTCCCCTGGTTACCCGATCTACTCCATTGATGGAAGGCAGTAAATTCCATTTCAAACTAGCTAGGAGCAATAAGAAAAAGCTGCCACATAGCGATAAAACCATCCAGTGGCTACTCAAAAAATAAGGGAATAAAAGACTGATTATTCCGGTAGTGAAGTGAACGTACTTGCGGCTTAATTCTGCTTGTATTTTCGATTTATGGTAAAGCCATTCTGCACTCCCAAAAAGAAGTAGGAAAGAAATGGCAAATGACGCGGTTGGAAATAAATTAGGAATCATCTTTTTTGATTTAAATTAAAACTAGAATAGAAAAATCCTTTGTCCTGAGGATTTAATAAATTTTCAGCAGCTTTATCGGTTATTAACTTGGGATGGAGCTCCGCCATTTTCCGAGGAACCATCAGGTTCCAATAGGCATAGCGAGCGCCAACTTCTCCATGATCGATAAGGTTTTTACTCACCGCATGAAAAAGGCTAGGGTTCATGTACTCGAAGATATTGGACAAGTTGAATTTGTTGAAACCTGAAAATGCTTTGAAACTATCTTCTGCTAAGCCATTGAAAATGACAAGGCGATTTAGCCGGGATTTGATTTTTTTAAAATTCTCTTTTCTTGCATAATGAGGAAGCTGTGTTTCGAATTGGCCTTTAAGAATAAATTGTAAGAAATAATTATCTTGACAATTGATATGGCTTAAATGCTTGCGCGCTTGTTCCAAAATAAAACTGGAAACAGGAACTTTTACTTCTTTTAAAAACTCAGGATCTCGTCCAAGTTTCCCCATCAAAAATTTGCTGAAGAAAATTTTAAATAAAGACCGCCATCGCCAATTATTCCATTGTCTTTGAAAAAACTGCTCCTGCTCTTGCTCCTCCTTCTGGATAAATAAATCTTTGATTCTTTTGGGAGAATGAATAAAAGGTAAAAGGCGGTTTTGGAAAGTTTGAAAATAAAGCTCTAGCTTACCGGTATAGATAATGCCTTGTTCTATTTTTGTTGGATGGCTTTTCCAAAAAGTATACTCCGTAGGAGAAAGGTGGTTTTTGACTTTCTGAAATAAATCGAGGCGATCAGTACAATCTCTAAATCCCAAAAATTGTAAAAAGGCGGAATGATCCAAAGCTTGCATCGCCGCTTTTTTCAATTGAATCAGTTGCAATTGTATCGGATTGATATCTACTGCGACTACTAGTTCCGGCGCATGGAGCAATAAGGAAAAACTATTGTCACCGGCAGAGCCAATGGAGAGTACTCGATCACCAGTCTCGATCGCCAAGCCTTTTAGCAAGACATCCGCATCTTCCCAGCAATTGGCGTAGCGAATAAAATTATGATTGATATTTGCTAATTGCTTATTCATGATAAATTGATTTTAGGGTTCTTTGAAAAGTCCTGTGCATTTGATGGATTGCGAAATGGGTCAAGAAAGTATTTTGATTTGCCCCGTACGTCCATCCATCAAAACCTCATCTCCAGTTTTTAGCCTACGCAATAGTCCGGTGACACTGACGATACAAGGAATACCCATTTCTCGAGCTACGATAGCCGAGTGACTCAGTAGACTGCCTCGTTCCACAATGATAGCCGAGGCGGTCGGAAATAAAACCACCCAACCCGGATCGGTACTGGAAGTCACCAAGATGTCTCCATCCAATGAATCGATTTCATTAGGATCTTTAACGACTCGAACTTTTGCTTTGACCCTTCCCGGGCAACAGCCAATGCCTTGCAAATCTTGAGCAGTCAAGTCTAGCTTTTCAGAGGAATAAATAGACTCATCAGTAAAATGATGACCATAAGTAGAAAAGCGTTCTTGTGGTGGAACTTGCTGGTGATATTGGGTAAACTCTTTTTGACGTTCTGTGATTTTATGCTTTAATGCTTCTGTAAATGGAGCCTGTTCGAGCGCCATGATTTCAGGAAGTTCTAGGTAAAAAATATCTCGAGGATTTTCTAATTTCCCTACCCGATACCATTGTTCGCCAAGTGCACTAAACATATTTCTAACCATACCAAAGCCACGCGTCCTTTCATATCTAAGATTCTCTCGATTGCTCACCAAGTCTCTCGCTTTTTGTAAAACGAATTGAAACCAACGGCGCTTAATAGGATTGTTTTTTAAGGCTAAATTTATTTTTTGTTCTGCGGTGGTACGGATTTCTTCTTCGATCGTTTTAGTTGCTTGCTGGGGGCTAATGCCTTGTCTGACATAAGACTGCACAATCTTGATGAAGAGACTTGGCTTTTGAGTATAAGAAATACTCTCTAGTTTGAGTTCTCCGACACAGCGATCACCAAAAGCCAACAGGTAATGGTCAATGGCTTTTTTTAGAGGTGGAAAATTTCCAGATTCCAGCGATGCCCAAATTTCTTCTGGATGATGTTCTTTAAAGAGATGATGTGTTGCTTTTCTTTTTTGAACCATCTTGGCCAGATTCATGATTTGACGAATAGGTTCAACGGAGATGATGTCTTGATTGCCGCATAATAAGTCATTGTGAAGATTAGGTTCTTCTGGGCAATATTGGGCAGTCAATTTCTTTAGCATTCCAAACCAGATCATGGCAAAAAAATCATTGACCAAAGGAGCCTTCCATTCTAGTAAAAGGTTTTGTTCAAAGTTTTTATAATGCCCAATGATCTCTGCAGGAGTTAAAGCGAGGAAATCAATACTTTGATAATGATTCATCGTTTGATGAAGGTGTGCAAAAAAGTTTTTTCTTTGACGAGGAAGTTTTGCTTGCAAGCCAATCATTTTAAAACCCATTCTAAAAATGCGCCACCAAGCAAATTGCTTGCTCATTTTAAATTCATCACTGAGTTCAAAACGTTCTTTTACCCCCATCATATTTTCCATGTATTCGGCATTGATCGAATACCCCGGAAGCATCGCCAGCATTTTATACCAACTCAATAAATTATAATAAACTCTTCCTCGAACCAAACCTAGGGTGTTGTCAAATACATCGGCATGTTTGGCAATTTCTTTTTGAGTAACGCCCATCAATTCTGAAAATTGAGCATAGACCACTGCGTACATTTTTTTGATAAAAGAAAAAGTCAATGGAGTCGTAATACCGGGATAGGATTCGATGATATTGCTATTGTCCCAGAGGATATATTCTCCTTGGGCTTGTGTTCCATGAGCCGTGATGGGGCGAGTTTGCAGTAAGTATAATTGGCCCTTGGAAAAGGCGAATTCAATATCTTGTGGACCACCGAGTTCCTTGGCCAATTGATCTAAAATTTTGGCAATGGCCAGAAGCTGCGGATTAGTTAGACTCGCTTTTTTTTGTCGATGCTTGGGAACTGCTATTTTTTTAATTCCAGAGCCATTGTGATTGGGAACAAAAGCATGAGCTTTATGGGCTAATGTTTGGGTGATTTTCGTAGCGTTTAAGGTGAAAACATCTGCATCTAATGCTCCAGAAACCAATCCCTCCCCAAGGCCATAAACGGCAGAGATAATTTTACTGTCGGTATCTCCGGATACGGGATTCATTCCAAAAGCAACGCCAGCTACCTCTGGTTCGATCATTTCTTGAATGATCACAGCAATGCCCGGCTGAATTGGTAAATTGTTTTCTGAGCGATAATGGAGTACACGCTCGGAAATAGCAGATTGCCAAACCCTTTTTATGTTATCCACCAAGCTAGAAAAAGAGACATGAAGAAAAGTATCAAATTGTCCGGCAAAAGAAAACGCTTGTCCGTCTTCATCAATGGCGGAAGACCTTACGGCATAAGATTTAGTGGCATGATCTGCACCAAAGAATTTTGCAATTTGCTTCAGCAAATCTGGTGAAACCAGGAGGCTTTGAAAAAGCGTAGAAAGTTCTTCTTTCTTTGGATTAATCGGCAATTGATCCAGTAATACTTCGGCAGGAAGTATATACCACTTGGGTACCTTAATTCCATTGCGTTTTAGTTGCAGTAGATTTTTGGCTTTTCCTCCAATGGTCTGTTGGAAAGGATTTTTTAATGCTTGAATACTGTTCATAAAGCTATTTGGTTTTGATTCTTTAAATAAGACCATCGTCCAATGCGATAGGCTAGTATTGTTCCGGCAAGGAAAACCATTGGGTGGTACCAGAAAAAATTAAAATACTGAATGACATTGCTGGTCTTTTCTATCTGATAAGCATTTAAGATTTGAGGATGACTAGTGCTTAAAGAAAGTTCGAAATACTGCGCAAAAGGCAACCAGTAAAACTCAAGAAAGACAATGGGGAGGAGCAAGGCTATTAAAGTTTTCCAAACGGAAATATTGCTCAATGTTTTTCCCCAAATGGCAAAAGCCGAAATGCCAATAAAGCAAGCGTGGATAATTACTACCCAAGCGTAAAAGAGATATATACTGAGGAGGGGCATAAGTTTTAGTTTAGTTTTTTTGTTGATTGGTTTAAGAATGTTTAAAAAAAATATCAAGAGATCAAATTCTTTAACATTGGGATTCCTCCAAGTGATAAATACATTAAAGCAGTCCAGAGGACGGAGGCATATTCGATATATTGGGCACTTTTGATCGTTGGATTTTTTAGAAATAAAGCAGCAGGAATGATGCAGACTAAAAAGCAAAATCCAAATACAGCAAAAGCAATAAATCCATAGCCGGCATAATTGGCCGCACCCATAGCGAGTAGCATCGTTGCGAAGAGGAGAAATATCCAGAGGATTGTTCCCCTTTGAGTTCCATACATTTTGGTATAGGAAAGTACGCCCGTTTCTTCGTTCTGCGGACTGCGAATTTTTCTACCAAACTCCAGCGATAAACCATTGAAATAAGAAACTGCAAAAAACCAAAGCAAGCCGGAATGTGCCTTTGCACCAGCCATCAGCCAATCCAAACCACTGGCATAAATATCAATCAAAGGAATGATCATCATATGAGAAGTGATGTAAAGTATTTGTCTTTGCTTTAACCAATCGGGAACGAAAAATTCGACCCCCATCAAAGCCAAATAGATCAATACGATTCCATAGAGGTAAATCATTTCCAATTGAAAAAAAAGGATCAAGGCAATTTGTAAAACTCCAATTCCCACACCAATGGTTTTTAATTCCTGTAAAGAAATTAGACCGCGTGGGACGGGCAAATAACTACGGTATAAGGCATCTTCTTTTTGATCTTTAAATTCATCAAAGATGCGCACTAGGAAAAATAAAGTGACCGTTGCAAAAACACCAATTAGAAAATCTGTCCAAGGGATAAAACCGATTTGCTTGCGGCATATTCTGGAATAGGAGATGGCAGAAAAAGTGAAAATGGCAATCAAAGGGCCATGTACGAGAAACGGAAATCGCTCGTGCTGATAGCGGACAAAACGCTTGGCCAGCGATAAATTATTCTGTTGGCTATTTTGAAAATTATTTTCCATATTGACTTAATATTTTGTTGGACATCAGTTGGCCTGTAGTTCAATATTACGCAGCAGATTATCAGTCCATTTTTTATTTGCGTCCTAAACTTTGGTGAGCCTGTGTAAAATGATCGACCGACATGGCCGCAGCAATAGAGATCTCTCCGGTTAAAGCCACGGCGCAACAAATTTCTGCAAACTTTCGAGCCTTGTTGACACCTGCGCAATCCATCATTTGCAAAGCTTCTCGTTGGGTGGGTAATCCTGTGCCTCCACCAACGGTTCCCACCATTAAGGAAGGTAGACTTAAGGAAACGTAGAGATCTCCATCTTTTGTCAATTCCATTCGGGTGAGTCCCACGAAGGATTCTGAGACACAAGCGACATCCTGACCGCAAGCAATAAATAAAGCAGTCAATCCATTGGCAATATGTCCTTGGGCGCCAATAGCGCCACTTTGGATCAGAGCAAGGGTAGAAGATTGCCAGTATTTTACGATCTGTTCGGGACTAGATTTTAGGGTATCTCGGACGACACTTTTGGGTAAGACAATTTCTGCTACTACCTTGCGACCTCTGATGCTAGAAAAGGCACTTGCTCTTCCTTTTTTATCTCCAGAAAAATTACTTTCGATGTACCATTCAGTGGGAGAGAAATTAAAATGCTTCAGAATGTAGCGACAGATTTTATCGGTACAAATGGTTACCATGTTTTGTCCAGAAGCATCGCCAGTAGTATATTCGAAAGTGAGAATAACGCTATTGCCTTCAATTATTGGTCTGACATTTTGTAGTTGAGCATAGCGACTGCTAGTACTCGTGATGGTTTCGAAAATGGCTATTCGATCCTGTATCCAGGAAACAAAAAAATGGGCAATTCTTAGGGTTTTGAATTTAAAGAAGGGACTCCGTTGAAGACCTTCACTCAAGTACATGGAAGTGATTCCACCACTTAGGCGACAAGCTTTCATTCCTCGGTTATAGGAAGCGACCAAAGCGCCTTCTGTGGTAGCCATAGGAATATAAAACTGTCCATTGGCATGGTCTCCATGGAGGGCCAAAGGCCCTGCTAGGCCAATAGGAATCTGTGCCATTCCAATATAATTTTCAATATTGCCTTTTAAGATTTGTGGATCAATCACCTGTTTCTTTCCGGTGATATAGTCGGTATTGATCGATTGGTCATTGAGAAATGCAATTCTATTTTCTTGGCCACTAATCGAATTGGCTGGAGAAAAATGGACGGCGGCCATCTCTTCCTCTGATGGAGTAA
>CAYQRA010000146.1:0-2616 GCA_964419315.1 uncultured Saprospiraceae bacterium
TGGCGGGGTAATCATGATCAATTTTGGGTCTACCTTCCTAGACAAAACCGTAATGGATCAACGTATGGAACTCCGAAAAAAAGCAAGTGATTTTTTGAAAGAAAAAGGATTCACCTTTGAAGATGAGGAAGCCAAAGATCTATTGAAAGAATTTGAAAAAAAGAACCCACCTGCCTTTTCTGATGTCAAAATGGTAGCCAATCATATTGATCATGTCGTAAAAATTGCAGGGGTCAACCATGTTGGATTTGGGTCCGACTTTGATGGTGTGGGCGATTCCCTTCCTGCGGGATTAAAAGATGTATCCCAGTATCCAAACCTAATCACCGAGCTCCTCAAACGCGGCTACTCCGAAACGGAGATTGGCAAAATATGCTCTGGAAATTTGTTCCGCGTATGGAAAAAAGTGGAAGCTTATGCAAAGTCTAAAAAATAGAAAATGATACAATACCAACTTGCACAAACCAAAGATTTCCCAGCGATTGCTGCTTTACATGCAGACAGTTGGCGGCGACATTATCAAGGGGTCATGCAGGATGCCTACCTGCAAAATGAGATTGAAGCTGAACGCCTTAAGGATTGGGAAGAAAGATTTGCCTCTCCTAATACAAACCAACATACGCTAGTGGCCAAGTCGGAGGATTTGCTCTGCGGTTTTGTTTGTACTTATTTTGATAGTTATGAAAACTATACAGGTTCCCTTCTCGAAAACATTCATGTAAAACATGGATTCGAAGGAAAAGGAATCGGTAAGTATTTATTCTCTCAGGCCGCTCAATGGGTTTATCAACAGTCCCAACATAAATCGATGTATCTCTGGGTTTTAGCGCACAACCAAGGCGCTATTGGGTTTTACGATAAACTTGGTGGAATGGCGAAAGAAATAGAAGATTGGGAAATGCCGGGCGGTGGGACGACCAAAATCATTCGATATGTATGGGAAGATTTACGCCCTTTTATCTAGTCTTCTCCGAGGTAGCCTTTAAAGCTGCATTCCAGATGACAAAGACTTGAGGTCCTAAGAAATTCAAGATTCAATTATTTCCTCCTGTCCTATTTTTTACCTAAAATTGCTTTATGAATAAGAATATCATTCGATTGGGAGGGGTTCCTGAGCATTTCAACCTTCCGATCCACTTGGCCTTTGAACAAAAACTTTTTGAAAGTAGAGGATTGAATGTGGAGTGGACGACCTTTCGAGGTGGAACTGGACAAATGACCAAAGCACTTCGCGATGGCGAAATAGATGCTTGTATTTTACTTACGGAGGGAATCATCAAAGACATCATCAGAGGCAATCCAAGTAAGATCATTAGTGAGTATGTCACGACTCCACTTACTTGGGGCATTCATACTTCCATAAAAAATGAACTGGCGCATCACAGTGATATTTTTGATAAAAGATATGCCATCAGTCGCTTTGGCTCGGGTTCTCATCTCATGGCTATTGTGGACGCCAATGGCAAAGGTTATCAATTGCAAGAAGAGCAGTTTCGGATTATCAAAAATCTGGATGGAGCCTTGGAATCTTTAGGCGCATTGGAATCTGATGTTTTTTATTGGGAAAAGTATACCACTAAACCCTTCGTCGATGCAGGCCAACTCAAGCGAGTAGGCGAATACATTACTCCTTGGCCTTGCTTTGTGATCGCTGCGACGGAGGAAGTTTTAAAATCACAACCAGAAAATGTGATCCGTATGCTTCGAACCATCCATGATTCTTGTGATAATTTTATGCAAGAGGAAAACAAAGCCATAGAACAGGTTAGCAAAAGATATCAACAAAAAATTAAGGACGTGGAGCGTTGGTACCACAGCACCGGATGGGCCATTCATGGCTGGGTCAATGATAAAATGCTAAAAAGTGTCGTTTATCATTTAAAAACAGCTAACATTATCGAAGTAGATGAATTGATTCCTGAATTGGTTTGGAAAAGATCTTAATGGAACGGATTTTCAAATTCCAAGACTTATGAAACAAGCCTATTTTGCCATAAGCCTTTCTAATCGTCCACACTTCGACCAAGAAATCGAAAGTTTAGCATTAGCCTTGGAAAACTTTGGTTTTAAGCTCCTCGTTTTTGTAGATCATTACCACTTTGCACCGGAACAAGCAAAGGCCATGATGCAACAAGCTTTTTTAGAGATGGACAAGAGTGAGCTGTTGATTGTAGAAATGAGTAAGAAAGCGGTGGGCGTAGGGATAGAAACAGGTTATGCTTTTGCGAAAAATATTCCAATCATTTATTTAAAAAAGCACTCCGCTTCTTATTCTACCACAACAGCAGGCTGTGCTCATTCCTTTATCAATTATAAAGATGTACCTGATCTGATTCAACAATTCAATCTAGCACTTAAGACCTTAGAGGCTGTTTGAAGTGGGGAGTTCGGAAAAGAACACTTTTCTGCCGGCAGAGCAAAATTGGTAAGTCTTCTTTATACTCCCAAACTCCCTATTCAAATTTAAGCCTTGTGTTAATTTATTCGTTTTGTAACTGTCGATAATTATCAATAGAAATACAAACCTTTACAAGTGATTCTATTCCTAACTAGGGCAAAAGCATTAAAATTAACAAAGCCGGAACTATCTGCCTTCCGCAGCTAGGCGTCCCTTTA
>CAYQRA010000146.1:2626-11133 GCA_964419315.1 uncultured Saprospiraceae bacterium
CAGAGCCGGAACTATGTCCCTTTAATGAACTTCCAACGTTTTTTCTACAAACAGAGTCAGCCCTACAGGCTTTATTTTTTTCAAGCCATTTCTTTTTAATACGAAGAGTAGGAAACAGAGGTTGGTCTCCCCCTCAATGTTTTTTTATCTCCCCCCTGCTGAATCTTTAAAATCAAACTTAGTTCTTTAAAAAAGCCGCTCCCTTTTTTATTCCAAGCAAAACTCTAATATTATTTTTTTAGATTTATTTGTAAAAAAATGGCGCTAAACTGGCCTTTATTTCTCAAAAGGTTTACCTTCGCGCCTCCATTCCAAAACAGGGTAAAAAAGCTTCTTTTTTTGCTCCTTTTGGAGAAAATATAAAACCAAAATTAAGTATCGTATTTTCTTTATTTATCCAGAGAATATACCTCTGGGCTTAACTTTTTTTTGCAATAATTCTTATAAACGCACCTGATTAAATTGGTATTAAAAACTACAAGGAATAGAAGTATTTAATTAAGGTAAGCTTCATTTGGTTTTAGCATAAATAAAAATAGACATATGAAAAAATATTTCAATTTATTCGATCTAACGCAGGAAGTCGATTACAAAACCGAAATCTTGTCTGGTCTTACCGTTGCTTTGGCCTTAATCCCAGAAGCGGTAGCTTTTGCCTTGATTGCTGGTTTGTCTCCGCTTACAGGTTTGTATGCCGCCTTTGTTATGGGATTAGTGACTTCTATCTTAGGTGGACGACCAGGGATGATCTCTGGTGCAACAGGTGCAGTAGCGGTAGTAATTGCTTCTCTCGCCCTTTCCCCTCATGGAGGACCAGAGTATGTTTTTGCCACGGTGATTCTTGCCGGAATCTTGCAAGTAAGTGCTGGTTTCTTAAAATTAGGGAAATTGATGCGTTTGGTACCACACCCCGTAATCTTTGGATTTGTCAATGGTTTGGCGATCATCATTGGCATGTCTCAATTGGATCAGTTCCAAGATAGTACGGGGGCTTGGTTGACAGGCACACCACTTTATGTATTTGGCGGACTAGTAGCTTTTACCATGTTGATTATCTGGGGTTTACCAAAATTAACTAAAGTAGTACCTGCATCATTAGTAGCCATTCTTAGTGTCTTCGGAATTGTAATGGCCTTAGGTATTGATACCAAAACGGTAGGCGATATGGCTTCTATTCAAGGAGGCTTCCCTCCTTTTCACATTCCGATGGTTCCTTTTACTTTGGAAACATTGGCTTTGATTTTTCCATATGCCGCGATCATGGCAGGTGTTGGTTTGATCGAAAGTTTGTTGACCCTAAACATCATCGATGAAATCACCGAAACACGTGGACGAGGAAATAAAGAAGCGGTTGCTCAAGGAGTTGCCAATATGCTCTCTGGCCTATTTTCAGGAATGGGAGGTTGTGCGATGATTGGTCAAAGTCTGATTAATATATCTTCTGGTGCGCGGGCCCGATTATCTGGAATTTTTGCTTCGGTAATGCTTTTGATTTTCATCATGTTTGGGGCAAGTTTAATAGAAAGATTACCAATGGCGGCGCTTACGGGCTTGATGATTATGGTGGCGATTGGAACCTTCGAATGGGCCAGTTTGCGTACGATTAATAAAATGCCTAAATCGGATATTTTTGTAATGGCAGTGGTGACTTTGGTAACGGCTGTTTTGCACAATTTGGCCTTAGCAGTGATCATCGGAGTAATCATCGCAGCACTTGTATTTGCATGGGATAATGCCAAACGAATTCGTGCTAGAAAACGCATTGACGAAAATGGGGTAAAGCATTATGAAATCTATGGTCCTTTGTTCTTCGGATCGATTACGGTGTTTAATGAAAAATTCAACGTGTTGGAGGATCCAGAAGAAGTGGTGATTGATTTTGCAGAAAGTCGTGTGGTAGATATGTCCGCGATCGAAGCGCTCAATAAGATCACGGAACGTTACACCAAAGTGGGTAAAAAAGTACACCTCAAACATTTGAGTAAGGACTGTCGTGCTTTGCTAGCCAATGCGGAAAAAATTATTGATGTCAATGTGATCGAAGATCCAAAGTACAAATTGGTAGTAGATCATATCTAAAACTCACTCAATTAAACTACCTATCCTACAGCTTTCAGTTGTAGGATAGGTAATTCTCCTTCCCTACTTTTCCATAGGCAAAAAATAAAATTCGAAACTTTCAGTATTAATTGAAAGTTTTAAGTTTTACCCTTATCTTGCGGTATATTCATTAGCATCCAAATACGTTTAAAACGGATGACTTTATTCTTTTAACATCAAATGGAATACCTATGAAAATTACCAATCAAGATCACCTCCAACACCACTGGCGAGTCCATCCACTACTTCCTGACTTTGAGATCGAAGATGTTTGGAAATTTCCGGTAAGGCTAGAAGAACACCATACCTTAGATGAGTTTCGCGAACAATTCAAACAGGTCATGGATGGTTTAACCCAAAATGGATTGGTAGCCTTCCTCTTCAAATTAAGATTCTTCATCGGGGGTATTTTTGGTTGGGATAAGGAAGAAGAACGCGTCCATTTCAAACCCAACAGTATTCGAGAACGCTATGCCAAAGCGGAAGGTTTGAGCTTCTCCCAAATGCCAGCTCCGGGGAAAGAAGAATTTTGCCCCGTCTACGCCTTAGATAAAGAAGCTTTGATGGAAATCGAAAATGCGACGGTCCATGCTGCCATGCACTTGGGTAAAGTGCCGGAGGCGGGAGATTACACGGTGCAAATGACGGTTTATGTAAAACCCAAAGGTCTTTTGGGAACGGCTTATTTGGCCGTGATTAAGCCATTTCGCTTGTTTATTGTGTATCCAACAATGCTGCGGATCATGGCCAAACAATGGGAAAAATATTGTGGCAATGCTGCATTAAAAGGATAAGAGTTCACTAGAAAAGATTTTTTTCTTCTTTACTAATCAAAGAAAATCAATTAAATTGGTTTTGGATTTAATCTTGTTCTTTGGCATCAAGTACGGGAAAAGTGTACTACAAAATTCGCCTAGCATCTAGGCTTCTAGGAATCCATTTTTTCTCAACATCTAATAATCATGGTTCTCTGACAAATCCCTTGTGTAAGTCAACTACGGGATTTGTCCAAGAACGATAATTCTAATCGCAAAATGGCTAATAATCTTTCAAAATTTATACTCACCTTATTAATGGCATCTGCTTTTTTAGCTTCCCTTAAATCACAAAATGGTTTGGTCGGCTATTTTCCTTTAGACGCCGATGCCCAAGATTATAGCACGACTAATATTGATGGGGTTTTAAATAATACAGTCCCAACTGCAGGAATTCTTGACTCAGCTGGAACGGCCCTGAGCTTTAACGGAATTGATGCCTATGTTTTCCTCAGCACCGCAAATCGAACTATTCGTGATACGGTTTCGATCAGTGCTTGGATAAAAACAACGAGTCTGGAAAATGGATTTATAGTTTGCAAATATGACTATAATTTAGATCAAGGATTCCATTTTGGTATTAATGAAGGATTCTTAAAATTGGGAGGAAGAAATAATAGCGGTGAATATACCAATACTGGAAATTCTACCCTCCCAATTAATGATGGTCTATGGCATCATGTCGTTGCCAAAATTCATGGCAATACTTGGGAAATCTGGATTGACTGTCAACAAGATGTCGTCGTTACGTCGAACGCCTCGAATCCTTCCCTAGTATCGACCGAACCCTTTACGATTGGGAATTTTGCTTTGGAAAACAATAAGTTCTTTGCTGGTGCGATTGATGAAGTCCGAATTTATAATACGAATATCTCCCCTGCGCAAATATCCGACTTATGCCAAGAACAGATTGTAACAAGCACTCGTCCCATAATTGCCCAGCAAAAAGAGGTAAATATTTATCCCAACCCTAGCAGTGAAATGCTGCACTTTTCTACGCCCAATAGTTCGGTAGCGTCTATTGTTCTTTTCAATGCAAGGGGTCAAATAGTCGCTAGAGATAAAATCTATCAGCAACAATTTAATATCGCTAATTTTCCAGCAGGCATTTACTACCTCAGTCTTTTTGATGCTCAGAATGGATTGATTACTAGTCGGAAAATAATGGTTCTTTGACGAATCCAATGAGGGGAGTTCCTCCAGGTAATGAACTAATCCCGTATTGTTTTTTTGAACTATGCAGTAAATAGTCGTCAAGAACAAAAGTCTATCAACTATGAAAACAAATAACGGTAAGGTTTTGATATTCTTTGGAATTCTCCATGCGCTTTTTGCTCTTTCTCCTGCGGCATTTGGCAAGTCATTCTTGGGTTTCACCAAACAATTATTTTTTAAAATCAGTGAGGGTCTTTGGGAATTCCCACTGCTCAATGGACAAATGAATCACGAAAACTTTGCCGCCTTTTGGTTTTTCTATTTTGGACTTTTACTGATCCCTTTGGGAGTTTTAGTTCATTTTATAGAAAACTTAAATCAGTCAATCCCTAAAAATTTTATCCAAGCTTACCTGCTTGTGGTTCTAGTTGGTGTCTATATGATTCCATTTTCAGGGATGACTTTTTTGATGTTGCCACATGCCATTTATATGCTTTTACAAAATAAGCGTTTAGATAACTCAAAGACAATTTCTTAGTAAATCGAATCATAATCAAATGGGATTTGGATTCAATTTATTATTACTATTCATTATTTTTCCATCAACGGGAATTCTGCTTTTTCTTTGGATCCTTTCAAAGCGCAGTTCTTTTGCTAAAATACTAGTGCTACTTTGGTCTGGAGTGATCGGCCTAGTTATCTTATCTTCCATTGTACAATTTTTCAACACCAAGAAAAGAGTAGAAAAAAATGATATTTATGGCGAATATATCATAGACCGATCTAAATTTCCCGGCCCACAAGCCGATTGGCAGTAGGAGCATTTTAGGTTTAGGATAAATAGCAAAGGAGAATTTATTTTTTATCAAACAGACGGAAAGAAAATAATTAAGACAGACATTGCGAGTATCGAATTTCTCGAACAGTATGTCAATGATAGAATAAGTAATGGTTAAATAATAATTTCCCGATTTATGGCTGGCTCTTTTTCGCCAATACTTCGTTGAAAAGCCTCGCCGATGCTAGGCATCGTCTACTTTTTTCGCCTTGTCTTGACCCAAAATTCCCTAGCCAAAATGCGGAACTTATTTTTCAGCCATTACTAAGGATTCATCGCAGTGCGGAGATGCATCACATCATTGAGGAAGAACCTACTCTTTATAGGAATGTCTGGTCTTTTTATTATGTTTTTAAATCCCAAAAATTTGGAAATGTATTTTTTAAAAAAGGAAAATGGAAAGCGCTAAAAAAATAAAGTTTGGAGTAAAATCCCAAATAATTTAGAATTCCTTATATTACTAGTGAATTTAATGTTGAAGTTGTTTAAAAACTCCTTACTTGCTTGCAAAAGGGTCTTTTTGTCCACTTCTGCGTTGTAAAAATCTAACGTAGCGGGGCTACGCTTCGATTTTGACGCCTTGAACTGAACTAAAATCCCTCCTTTTCACTTCAAGCAGCAATTTTTGAACAACTGTTGAAAACCACAAACCCCAAAAAATGAAAAATTACATCTTCGGATATGGTTCCCTGATTGAAACAGAATCAAGATTGCGAACAACTCCAAAAGCAAAAGTTGCTTTCCCCGTACAGGTGAATGGATTAAAAAGAGGTTGGTTTGCCAGAACTGGTGTATCTGGACTTACGACTACTTTTCTCGGCTGCATTCCTTCGCCAGAAAATCATACCAACGGAGTCATCTATAAAGCGACGGAAGAAGATTTAAAAAAAACGGATGAGCGAGAAAAAGGATACAAGCGAGTAAAAATTGAATTTAAAGACATCGAAGATTTTTCTTCCCAAATAGAAAAGGATGCCAATGTTTGGGTGTACGTCAATAAATTTGCCGATAATAAAATCCCTCCCTCGGAGCTACCTTCTAAGGATTTTCCCATTGTCCAATCTTATGTGGATATCTGTGTAAATGGCTGTATTGAAATCGAAGAATTATATCCTAAAGCCAAGCAGAGAAACTACGCCATCAATTTTATTACTTCCACCCATTATTGGAGCAAATTCTGGGTCAATGACAGAATCTATCCCAGGCGTCCTTTTATTTATAGAGAAAATGCGTATCAAATAGATTCTCTGCTAAAAGAAAACCTGATAGATAAATCTCTTTTTGGTAGTATTTATTTTGAATAGGCCATTCTAGGACAACATTATCAGATCAGTCAGGAGAATATCTTTAGATAAAACGTCTCTTCCAATCCTTCTAAAACAAAAAAAACCGGAACACAGAAAGACAAAAGTCGGCTGGAGTTGACTTCAATAACTCTTTCGTTGATTCCGGTTTCCAAGCCAACAGATGTGCTTGAAAGATGATTTAATCATCGATGTTTATCTGTTTGGGTAAAGTGGCTTTTGAATTTTTCGAGCTTACCAAGTTTGTCAAAATTACTGCATGAATTAACCCAAAGCAATAAAATTTTCTAACTTGGAATACAAATTTAAAAAAACTATTAAAGTTTTATATAGTAGTTCTTCAAATACTTCAAGATTTTTTTCCACTCCCCTTTCTTTAAAACAAATCTTCTAGCAAATCCTTCTCCACCATGTTAGGTAAAGTCACTTGAAGACCTGGCGTACGTTCCATTTCGCGCTTTATGGCAAATATAGCTTCATCATTTCTAGCCCAACTTCTTCGAGCAATTCCATTATTCACATCATAGAAAAGCATTTTCTTTAGGCGCGCTTCCGCTTCCCTTGATCCATCCAATAACAGACCAAAGCCGCCATTGATCACCTCGCCCCAACCTACTCCTCCTCCGTTGTGTATAGACACCCAAGTCGCTCCGCGAAAACTATCGCCTATGACATTATGAATAGCCATGTCTGCCGTGAATTTACTCCCATCATAAATATTACTCGTTTCTCGATAGGGAGAATCGGTTCCACTGACATCGTGGTGATCTCTTCCCAATACAATCGGAGCAGAAATCTCCCCAGAAGCAATCGCTTCATTAAAAGCAGTAGCTATTTTTATCCGACCTTCGGCATCCGCATATAAAATCCGAGCTTGAGATCCAACAACTAGTTTATTGCTCTTGGCATCCTCAATCCATTTGATATTGTCTTGCATTTGTTGCTCGATCTCAGGAGGGGCAGTTGCTTTGATCGCTTTCATCACCCGAGCCGCAATTTGATCCGTCTTGTCCAAATCTTCCGCTTCACCAGAGGTACAGACCCAGCGAAAGGGACCAAATCCATAGTCAAAACACATCGGCCCCAAAATATCTTGAACATAAGAGGGATACCGGAAATCAATCCCATTCTCCGACATCACCTCCGCTCCCGCTCGGGAAGATTCCAATAGAAAAGCATTTCCATAATCGAAAAAATAAGTCCCTCTCGCAGTATGCTTATTAATCGCACCAGCATGGCGTCGTAAAGATTCTTGAACCTTTTCTTTAAAGGCCTCAGGATTTGCTCGCAAAAGTTCATTGGCCGCTTCATAAGTCATGCCTACCGGATAATAACCACCCGACCAAGGGTTGTGCAAAGAAGTTTGGTCCGAACCTAAATGCACCATTATATTTTCTTCATAAAAGCGTTCCCATACATCGACCACATTGCCGCAATAAGCGATGGAGACAACTTCTTGATTGGCCTGCGCTAACTTTATCCGTTCAACCAACTCGTCCATATTATCAATCAAAACATCCACCCAACCTTGCTCGTGACGTTTGCGAGCCGCTTTGTCATTGACTTCTGCACAGATAGTGATGCAACCTGCAATATTCCCAGCTTTCGGTTGTGCGCCACTCATGCCTCCGAGGCCTGCTGTTAGGAAAATTTTCCCAGCGGGTGTTTCCCCTGACTTTAGGTTTTTTCTAAAAGCATTCATTACCGTAATCGCCGTTCCGTGGACAATCCCTTGCGGCCCAATGTACATGTAGGAACCAGCAGTCATCTGTCCATATTGCGTAACACCAAGCGCATTGTATTTTTCCCAATCATCTGATTTGGAATAATTGGGAATCATCATTCCATTCGTAACAACCACTCGTGGCGCATCTTTGGAAGAAGGAAATAAGCCCATCGGATGTCCCGAATACATATGCAAGGTTTGCTCCTCTCCCATCTCCGCGAGGTATTGCATCGTCAAAAGATACTGCGCCCAGTTTTGAAAAACAGCACCATTCCCACCATAGGTAATCAACTCCTCTGGATGTTGAGCCACCGCTGGATTCAGGTTGTTTTGAATCATCAACATGATGGAAGCCGCTTGCTGACATTTTGCGGGGTATTCGGAAATAGGCCGCGCATAGATCTCGTAATCTGGTTTGAAACGATACATATAAATGCGGCCATAAGTTTTTAGCTCAAGGGCAAATTCGGGCGCCAAGACCGGATGCCATGCTGCAGGAAAATAACGTAAGGCATTTCGGATCGCCAATTTTTTTTCCTCGGTAGAAAGTATTTCTTTCCGCAGCGGTG
>CAYQRA010000147.1:0-11124 GCA_964419315.1 uncultured Saprospiraceae bacterium
TTGGCTTATGCCTTGATTGATAATGTGGTGGATCATTATTATATCATCCTCGATCAGCTAGAGGGTACTATTGAATCTGTGGAAGAAAATCTGCTGGACAAACCAGATAGTCGAATTAAAGAACGAATTCACCATCTTAAAAAAGAGCTCTTGATCGTTCGTAAATCTATAGCTCCACTCCGAGAAGCAATTGGCCGTTTTTCCAAATCAGATAGCCCGTTTATCGACGAGCAATCTATTATATTCGTTCGTGACCTTTATGATCATACGGTACAAATTATGGACATGGTCGAAACCTACCGTGATATGCTCAATGGACTACAAGACCTTTACCTTTCTGAAATCAGCTTTAAAATGAATCAGGTGATGCAGGTTTTGACGGTAATCACCACGATTTTTGTACCCCTTTCTTTTTTAGCAGGTTTGTATGGGATGAATTTCGATTATATGCCGGAGCTGCATTATAAATATAGTTATTTCGTTTTGTTGGTAATGATGTTTGGGCTCTTCTTGGGCTCTTTGTATTTTTTTAGAAAAAAAGGTTGGTTCTAGAGAAAAGAAAGTGACTTTGATCGGTTTTTTGGTCTTTAGGTGAATTGTTTTCATCTATTAAATCATCAAACCAATGAAGCAAATCTTATTTCTAACCGCTTATTCTACTCACTCTAAAGTAGCTTTTCGCTACGCTCAAAAATTGGCTCAATATTTTGGTGCTGGAATCACTTTGGCCCATATCTACGAAAATCCCAATCCATTGCGAGCCACCGATCCTGGGTCTTTGAAACAGGGGGAAGTACAAAAAGATTTAGACGAAATTTTGTGGGAAAATCAATTGGAGAAATTGAAAGCTTTTGCAGCAGAAATGGAAGCGGAAGAATACGATGGTATTCCTCTGGATTTTATTGTTACGGATGGAGAAGTAGTGGATGAATTACTGATGATCGAAAAACAAAATGATTTTGACCTAGTTGTAATGGGAATGCGAAAGCATGGAATTGCGGAACAATTATTTGGAAATACCACCTATCGGATCATTAGCGAAATAGATAGCTCTATACTTCTAATTCCTCCTGGTGTCCATTTTATGGGGATTGATAAAATTATTTATGGAACTGCTTTTGAATTGGGAGATACGAAAGCTATTGATTTTTTGTTGGATTGGTGCTTGGCTTTTAGTGCTACTTTGGAAATACTACATGTACACCAATTAATATCAAAGGAAGAAGCGGTAGAAAAAATGAACGACTTGGTGGAAGATTTTCAAGAAGGGGTAGAGGTGGGGGTGATTTCTCTTCGTTTGTTGGAAGGAAAAATCGCAGAGGTGATTGAAAAAGAAGTAGATTTTGTCGCAGCAGATATATTGGCTATTCACCATCGAAAAAAAGGATTTTGGGAACGAATTAGAGAAGGCAGTTTAAGTAAAATATTGGCAGAGTCGGTAGATGTACCTTTGTTGATTTTGAAATAGATGATTGTTTTAAAAGATATGGTGTGGATTTAGAAAACGGCTGCTTATGCAGTTGTTGTTTTAAATAGATTTTTTAGACTTGTTGACAAGAAATTAAATGGGAAAATACAGATGTTTATTTGGATTTCTGCTTTGGAAAAGGAGATATGATTTTTCCTCCTGAGGAATGCTAGAAAAAGATACCGAAAAACTAGATTGGTTTTGAGGTAGGATATTTACAGTGTTACTAATAGATGTTGAATCAATGTATTTATGAAGGTGGTCTTTATCAATGGTCATGATCTTAAAAAAATGACAAACGTTGGTATTGTTGATTAACAATCTTTGATCAGCAGATTGATTTATAATTGTTATTTGTAGATCATTAGTTGTATTGTCAAATGAACAAGTGATTTGAAGATCATCAAATGGAATGGAATGGTTTAATGTACCAAAGCTCACTTCTTTTTCAAGTAAACTACAAAGTAGGTAATCAACATCAGTATAAGGATTTACTTCATAATACCTTCCTCCTTGTATAGCCAATTCGGTTGCCATTTCATTTCTCAACCAAAGACTATTTAGAATGGCTGTATTGATCTTGTCAATAACTGCTTGTGCTTCCTTTTCAGTTTCATACTTTTGATTGTATGGTTGAGGTTTTAAAATATTATAGGCATCTATTTTATTCCCTTTTTTTGTAGCAAATCCTTTGTTATAATTATTCACAAATTTCCAGAGGTGATGAATGCTATTATTAGGATTAAAAGGAGCTTTCTTTGTTATGGCAAATTCTTTGGAAATAGTAAATGGAATTTTACAGGCTTCAAAATGTAGGATTAACCAGTGTTCAAAAGTACGACAAGAATAGGCTTTTTTTAGCCAGGTCTTCCAAGTATTGTCAAAGTCACTTTTAAGTGGTGCTATTTTTTTACCTTGTCCGTATGTGAAATCTTCTCCTTTAAAAAATTGATGTTTAGGGTTTGGATTTAGATAGTCTTCAAATAATCTGTTTTTAGTACTTAAACTTGTAATTGTTGAAGTCTTTTGTTGATTCAGGCCTATTTGATTTTTTAGAAACTCAATATAGTGCCGATCGGAGAGGAAAAAGGAGTCAAGATAATTTGATAAGGTGGAAAGCTGTAGAGTGGATAAGCTGTTTTTGGTTTTTTGAAGCGTCGTTTTAGAAATCACGTAACTATTACGTTCATCATTATCAATTATGATCCAAATTTCATCAAATGGATTTCTTTCTCTTTTGGCTTGCTTTTTTCTTTTCATGGCTTCCCAAACTAAGCCTTTGAGACTATTGTCCCGTAATGTCGTCTGCGGATCAGGATTTACTTTATGAGAAGGAGAAACTATTTCAATTTCAACCGCTTGAAACTTATCTCTTAAGAGAATATTATTTTTTAATCCTGAAAAATAGGCTTCTTCTGTTTCTCCTTCACAGAGGATCAGATAGCGTTTATTAATAGTGTTTTCTTTTTCTTTCTTCGATATAAAACGGTCTACCTCTAATTCGTATTCCTGCTGCACTGGAACAGCATTGGGAGGTCTAAGTGTTCTTTTGGGTTCTTTTCGCTTATTCTTATTTCGTTTAGTCATTAAAAATTAGAGACTTTTTAAGTTGGGCGTTTAAGAATTCTTTATACACCTTAGGAGTTCCTCCAAACCTTCCAGAGAGGTACCATTTTTCTAAGGGAGTATCTTTTCGTAATCCTGAATAAGAGGACAATGGAAATAATTCAGAAGCTCCAAATCTATTTTTTTCTACAAGATAAATTTGGTCCCGACTAAATAGATTATTGCTTATTAGATTGGTGTCGTGAGTTGCAAAAATGAGTTGAGCTTTGTTAGGATTAGTGTCTGGATTATTAAAAAGTGAAATGAGTACTTGTGTCCATTGAGTATGTAAGCTTTTGTCTAATTCATCAACGATAAGTACATCCCCATCTCTTAGCGCAACGAGAACTAGTCGAAGCATGGTGAAAAATTTTTTAGTTCCCGTAGATTGTTCTTTTAAAGGTAGTCGATCTATGCCTACTTCTTCTCCATTCTTATAAAGTCGATGCTGAGTGAAAATTTGATATTGAAATCTTTTGACAAATTCTTGCGTCAGTTTTTCTCTTTCCTCTTTGGGGAAATTATCGGGAAAGTTTATTTGTGGTATTTGGTCTTCTTGTGCTGCTTCGATACCAATAATTCCAGTATCGGAATTAATAATAAATTTTTCGATTAAATCAGTAATTAATTTTTCTTCATTATTATAAATAAATGCGCCTAAACTCCTCAATTGAATGTCTTCATAATCTGTATCATGGAAAATAGAAAGCCCTATATGTTTTCTGAAAAATTGGAAAACTGGGTTGAGTTGCTCAACTTTATTTTGAACGGCTTTAGATAGAAATAATTGGTTGTCTAATAAACCTTCCTCTATCTTTCGTTTGGTTCCTGAGAAATGTTGACCAAAAGAGAATTTATTGAATTCTCTAGAAAATAACTTAGTCGCTTTTAAGCGGTCAGCATCTGGATTTGGAAAATAGGAAAGACTTTCTATAAGGATTCTCCTTTTATTAAAAGAGACGGAATAGTTATATCGAAGTTGATCCTTTGCAATAAAATCGATTTCAAAAGTAGTAGCTTGCTCTTTCGTATCCACATCAAAGTGAAAGGCTTCATTGGGTTCTAATGGATCATCTAAGTTGAAACTGTGAGAATTTTCTACTAGGTATTTTAAGGCTCTAAATGCATTAAGAATATTAGATTTTCCTGCATTATTGGGACCATAAATAACACAGACTCTCAGGAGTTTAAGATTCCTATAGTTTTTAGAAGCTATGGTAGGAGTGTTGCGCTTTATAACCCTTGAAGAGGGCAAGAATGATAAAACTTGCTCTTCCTTTATAGATCGGAAATTGGTTATTTTAAATTCTAATAGCATGACTTGATAAGTGTTTTTTAGGCAAAGAAAGGGTTTATATTTTAAATGTAGCGAAAATAAAACGGATTTGCGTTCATTTTTGTCAATAAAACGATTTAAATATAACAAATGTTATGCCTTTGAGGAGTTTGGTTCTCTTTTGGAGTTGTTTTTAGTAATTAATTTGTGTTTAGTTGACTTTTTTCATTTGTATAAGTGACCTACTCCTTTTTTTCTGTCTTTCCCTCAAGCTTTTATTCATTTCTCAATTATAGGATGTTCAAATTAGGTTTTCAGCCTTTGATTTTAATTGGTGAAAATGAAAAAAATCTTATTTCTTCTATTCGATTCATTTATTCTTTGGAATCTAATTTTTACCATAAAAATCAAAGAAATTGGAAAAACTAAACTCCTTAACCTGCGCTACTATCAAACAGCCTGGTGAATTTGAAGCACACAATCATTGGTACCCCAAGGCTTTCAATGCTACGATTCATCCTATGATCCATTTTTTTCTTAACCTAGATCAAGATCGGATCATTACTCGATATTGTCACCTTAATCCAATGGTGAACCCAGAAAAGCTGAGTGAAATTCTCAATTACAGAGCCAAGTATTTTCTCTGGGGAGGAGCTGATTTATTGAATGTAACTTCTGAAGGTGGTAAAAGGCAGATGGTAGTCATTGAAAATAACTCTTGTCCCTCCGGGCAAAAATCAATGCCATTGGTAGATGACCTTAAAGAACAAGGAAGTTATCGTTTGATGATAGAGCGTACTTTTAAACCCTATTTGAAGAATCTCCGGCATAAAATAAAAGGAGGATTGGCTGTAGTTTATGACAAAAACCCGATGGAAGCTTCTGGCTATGCAGAAGTGATCGCTGATGTAATGAATGAGCCGGTCTATTATGTTTCGTTTTATCAGGATGACACTGACCCGGCAGTGAAATTTGAGGATGGAATTATGCAGGTCAGAAAAGAGGATGGCACTTTTGTACCTATCCGTGCTGCATTTAGATACCTCACTCAAAAACCTTGGAATCGACTACCCTTAAATTCTAAAACGAGGATTTTAAATCCTATTATCGCCTGCCTTGCCGGAGGTCGAAATAAAATGGTTGCGGCTAAGGCTTATGATATTTTTAATGCGGAACTACATTCCAATGGTCTCAAGATCAATACCCCTGAAACCATTTGGGATGTTCGCAAAAATGAAATTCCGCTTTGGGTGAAAAAGATGGGAGGACATGCGGTGATTAAAGTACCTTATAGCAATGCTGGACAAGGCGTGTACACGATTGTTAATCAAGCGGAGCTGGATCGCTTTATGGCAATGGATTTTGATTATGATTTGTTTATCGTGCAAAGCTTGATCGGCAATTATAATTGGAGCAGTACTTCTGAAGGAGGTAAGCTGTTTCATGTCGGGACTATTCCGAATAATAAAAATCAAACTTTTGTTGCAGATATTCGAATGATGGTCAGTTCTACCGAAAAGGGAATCTTACCATTATGTACTTATGCTCGTCGATCAGAAAAACCCTTGGTGGATCACATTAGTGATGGTACGGACAGTTGGAAGATGCTAGGAACGAACCTTTCTTTTAAAAATCCTGATGGTAGCTGGAACAGTGATACTAATCGACTGGTACTCATGGATCGCCGAGATTTTAATCGACTAGGTATTGGGCTCGATGATTTGATTGAAGCTTATATCCAAAGTGTGCTCTCCCTAGTTGCGATTGATAAAATGGCAAAAACTTTAATCAATAAGCAAGGCAAATTCAGAATGAAACTTTTTAAAAGTCTGAATAATGATTTAAGCTTAATTGATGAAATAAAAGTAGATTGATGAAACAGTATAAAATGTTGGTACTTACGGACCATCGCAATCACAGTGCTGAAAATTCTTTATATCCATTGGTTCATGCTTTGCGAGGTCATCCAAGCTGTGCACAAATTGATGTAGCTACTCGCGGAGAATCGTTGAATGATTCTTTCTTTGATAAGTATTTGACGAACAAATTGAATGTGATTAGAGTAGAGGAAGATTTTGGATTCCACCCCAATGGTCGTGCTTTTAATAAGAATAAAAAAGAAGAATTGGTTGGGAGTTACGATGTTATTTGGCTGCGTATGCCTCCACCATTATCCAAAGCGTTTTTAGTTTTTCTAAAGGAAAAATTTTCGAATGTTTTAATTCTTAATGATCCAATAGGAATTTTTGAAACGGGGAGTAAGGAGTTTTTAATGAACTTTCAGGAATGGTGTCCGCCCATGCAATTGTGTTTCTCTCTGGAAGATATTATCCGTTTTAAGAGTAAATTTCCAATTGTGTTGAAACCATTTCGAGAATACGGAGGTAAAGGAATTGTCAGAATAGATGGAGAGAAGGTTTGGGAAGGAAAAGAAGAAATGACGTTCGATCAATTTGTTGAGAAATTACAAGGTCAAACAATCGCTTACCTTGGGGTGAAGTTTTTGAAAAATGTGGGACAGGGAGATAAGCGAATCGTAGTGGTCAATGGTGAAATAATGGGGGCTTCTTTGCGGCTACCACCTAAGGATTCCTGGATTTGTAATGTGTCGATGGGAGGACAATCGAATCCTTCGGAAGCAGATGAAGAAGAGCAGGAAATAGTAGCTCATATCAATCCACTTCTTAAAGAGAAAGGAATCATCATGTATGGAGTAGATACATTGGTAAATGATAATGGTCGACGGGTGTTGTCAGAAATCAATACTACGAGTATTGGTGGTCTACCTCAGATTGCTCAACTAACGGGAAAACCATTGCTTCAAAGAGCATCGGAACTAATCTGGAATTATATAAAAAACGTAAAAAATAATGTTTAGAAAAATAGATAAGAAGGCTTTGATTATAAAGGAACTCGATGTGGCTAAATCCCCCAAAGGGATGATTACCCATTATTGGTTAGATCTGGTCACAAATGGTATGGGGGTACCCGTATATATTCCCATAATTGTCGCTCGTGGAAAAGAGGATGGAAAAGTATTGGGATTGACTGCTGCGGTGCATGGCAATGAACTTAATGGTATACCGGTCATTCAACGATTGTTTAAAGAAATAGATGTTGAAAATTTGCGAGGAACTATAGTTGGAGTACCCGTAATCAATGTTCCCTCTTTACTTCGTAAAAAAAGACGGTTTATTGATGGTACGGATCTTAATCATATCATGCCGGGTAAAGCGGATGGAAATGTTAGTCAAGTTTACGCTTATCGAGTTGTTCATCGGATCATCAAAGAATTTGATTACCTCGTAGATTTACATACCGCGAGTAATGGTCGGATCAATTCTTATTATATCCGAGCAGATATGGGAGAGGAGATGGTTCGTAAGATGGCTCTTTTACAAAATGCGCAGATCATTGTCCACAACCCGCCTAGTGACGGAACCTTAAGGGGGACTGCCGATGAAATGGGAATCCCTGCTATCACTTTAGAAGTAGGTAATCCCAATACCTTTCAAAAAGGGCTGATCCGAGATGGACTGACTGGAATCCACAACCTTTTGGGGTATTTGGGAATGACGGACGGAGAGGTGGAAGAGGTTGATGAGGAAACTGTAATGTGCCAGAAATCGTATTGGATATATTCTGATACTGGTGGAATAATGACGGTACAACCTAAAGTATGTGATCTGGTGAAAAAAGGAGAGGTTATTGCCACGATGCGTAATGTTTTTGGAGATCTGGTAAAGGAATATTATGCTCCTGAAGATGGCGTGGTCATTGGAAAAAGTGTTAATCCTGTAAATCAAACAGGTGGACGGATTTTGCATTTGGGGATTTTGAAATAGCCTAGTAAAAGATTGATTTTAATCCCAGAAATAAATTAAAAATTTAAGCAAAAAAGCAGTGACCTGAAGCCAATAATACGTCTTTAAGCCGTTCTTAATCTTAATCACAACATTAAAAGCTTAAAACAATGGCTAAAAGTAAAAAAGTAAAAGCAACCGTAGTCCGCAAAAATGCAGAGGCTTTAAAGGCTAAGAAAAAACAAGTAAGACAGGCCAAGGGTAACGTGGCAACAGCAACAAAACCAGGTAAGAAAGGGCCTTCAAGTATGAAAAAAGGAACTAAGAAGAAATAGAAGAAGTCAAGCCTAATAAAAAACGGAGTGGAAGGATACAACCTTTTACTCCGTTTTTTATAGTGCAAATTCTCCTTTCTACTGGAAGCTCTGATTTGTTTCCAATGTCTTAATGAAAATCAAATGTTTGGTAAAATATCGTATTTTTTAGTCTATGACACGCAAGGGGGGATTGATCTGGTTTTCATTGAAAGACATTGTAATTTATTATTCATTTTTATCTGGTTCTCTTTTTCTGCTTTAAAATTTTAGTTTCAAATTTTGTGTTCTTCCACTGTTTCAATTGTTGGGCATCTGGTACTTTTAAATCCTCAGAGCGCCCAGTATATTCGGTAAGCGAGAGTACATAACGCATTGCTTGAATGCGACTTTCTTCGCGAGTGAGGCCTTGAATATTGATCCAGGGAGCAGCAGGGGTATGGGTTTGTTTAAACATTTCTTTTTTGTAATAGGTAAAATCATCCCATTTTTCTTTAGCAGCCAAATCAACAGGGCTTACTTTCCAGCTTTTTAGGGGGCTCTCAATTCTTTCTTTGATCCGTTCTTCTTGTTGGATTTTGTTGATGGAAAACCAAAATTTAACTAAGATAATTCCATCGTCAACTAGCATTTTCTCTAATGGAATTACCTGTTTCATAAAGCCTCGATATTCTTCTTGAGTACAAAAATCCATGACTGGTTCCACCACTGCTCTATTATACCAACTGCGGTCAAAGAATACGATTTCTCCTGCATTGGGCAGCTCTTTTATGTATCGCTGAAAATACCATTGGTTTTTTTCTTGCTTGGTAGGTTTTCCCAGAGCAACGACTCTGTATTCTCGAGGGTTTAAGAACTGGCTAAAACGAAAAATAGCTGCTCCTTTTCCGGCAGTATCTCTTCCCTCAAAGATAATCGCCAACCGTAGATTATGTTCGTGGATATGTTTTTGTAGTTTTAATAATTCACCTTGTAGGAAATACAACTCTTCGATGTATCGTGGATCTACTTGGTAGAATTCTTCGATAGTTCGTTTTTTCATCTTAGATAAGCTAGAGTTATTTTAAGCGCCAATCAGGCTGAGTTCGAAAATGCTTTTTGCTTTGTCTCTAGATCGAGACAATCTCATTTTTACCGCACTTTGCGATAAGCCATATTCTTCTGTCAAATCGATGATGCTTTTTTCTTCCATGTATTTTTTTAATAACATTTTTTTCTCTTCTTCTGGAAGTTGATTGAGAGCCAATTGCATCTGATTCAATTGCTTTTCTCTTTGGATAAGATCATCCATATTATTGGTTTCTTCCCCAAGTTTCAGGCAATCTTCAATAGATACCATTCGGTTTTTCTTCTGTTTTCTCAGTAATTCAATACAATCGTTATGCGCGATGCGAAACAACCAAGAAACAAAAGTCATAGGCTCTTGTAAGCCTTCCAATTTGATAGAAATCTTGATAAAAAGGTCCTGAGTCAAATCGAGTGCCTTTTCCCGATCCTTTACTATCTTGGCGCAATAAAGAAATACCTTTTGATTGTATCGAGTGTAAAGCTCCCCAAAAGCCGCAGAGTCTTTGGTTTGTTGGTAGGTTAAAATCAAGTCAGTATCGGAGGTGTTCTTTAAAAGTTTCATGCTGTGGTTTTCTAATGTGGTTGATAAAATATCTAACACAAAGATGGAGTAGAAACCAAGCTTATCTGAGAGTGGAAAAGCGTATTTTGGAGAATAGGTAATTCTCGTAGAGACTAGGTGAATTGCTTATGCAAGGGCATAAAAGGGGATTTCCGTAAAGACAAAGGAAAGCCAAAAAGTCACTCTTTTTGTAAAGAATTCTAATAAATGTTGGATGTTGTGCCGAAATTGCTGACATTTGTTTGAAATTCCGTCCAATGTTGAAGCGAAACCTGAAATACCTACGAAAACGAAAAGGCGTTTCTCAAAAAGAGGCAGCTGAAGCTATTAACATCAGTAGGACGACCTTGGCGGATTATGAGAATGGGAAGTCTGAGCCTATCGCAAGTGTGCTCAACGAATTAGCAAAATACTATGAAGAAAATGTTCATGATTTGTTGAATAGGGATATTGGAACTCCTTTATTTCATAAATCTCCTTCAGAATTAAAAAGCCTGCATAATAGGGATGTTCGTATTCTTACGATTACGGTACAAGAAAATCAAAGACAAAATATTGAATATGTACCAGTGGCGGCAATTGCTGGTTATGCCCAAAATATTAGTAATCCAACCTATGTTAAGGAATTACCCCACTTTACTCTTCCCAAGCTTTTCGAGGGAACCTACCGGGCATTTGAGATAAAGGGAGATTCAATGCCTCCAATCGATGATGACTTTGTAGTGGTTGGGAAGTATGTGGAGCATTTTTCGGAGTTGAAAAATGGCAAGTGTTATGTTTTTGTATTAAAAGAGGATGGGGTTGTGTTTAAGAGAGTGATTAATGAGGTAGTGATTAATAGACGATTAATTTTAGTGTCAGATAATCCAGAATACTTACCTTACACTGTTAATATAGAAGAGGTATTGGAAGCGTGGGAAATGGTTTCCTTTATTGGATATCCCAGTAGTAAAGTGGATTTTTCACAAACAATACTCGATAAGCTGCATTTTATTGAACAAAAATTAGAAAATCTTTCTCCTAAATAA
>CAYQRA010000148.1:0-11116 GCA_964419315.1 uncultured Saprospiraceae bacterium
GTTGTCGGTTTCTTCTTTTTGGTTGACTCACACACGGGATTTGTCAGAGAACCTTTTTTTTTATGCTTTTCTCAATTTTATTTTCTCTGCTTCCTTTATTGATGTTGTAGGCGCTCTTCAAAATAAATGGCGGTCACTGCACTTCGCTAGGCTAAGTTTTATTTGATTCTACCTCTTTTCCCAGAAAAATACCATTCCTAAGAAAAAACACCGCGATCAATCCTACAGGAATGGCTAGCCCTCCAAACTTTTTTCGTATTTTTGTGTGTAAATTTTTTCTTAAATCAACAAATTTCATCTAATGGCATTTGAAGTAGAAGGTAAGCTGCATAAAAAATTCGATACCGCTCAAGTAACGGACAGTTTTAAAAAACGAGAATTCATCGTTGAAATCGAAGACGGTGCTTATACCCAAGTAATTAAATTCCAATTGACGCAAAACAATTGTGACAAACTGGATCCTTATAATGAAGGAGACATCATGAAAGTAACTTTCAACCTTAGAGGACGAGAGTATACCAAAGAAGGGAAGACTTCTTATTTTACCAATCTCGATGCATGGCGTTTGGATAAAGCCGGACAAGCACAAACTTCTGCTGCTCCCGCTGGAGATTTCCCATCTGCTACTGACGAGCCACCAAGTGATAACATGACGGATGACTTACCGTTTTAATTCTCTTTAAAGAGGATCAATAATCGTGTAAACCATTCAAATAGTGGTAAGATTACCGAAAGGAGTTATCCCGAATTTTGGACAAATCCAAAATTCGGGATTTCTTTTATAATAAAACCTCGTATTCCACCATTCTATATTTTATGATGAGATTCCTTTTGGCTTTATTTATTTTGAGTGCTTATGCGCTAAATTTATCCGCACAGCAGTATTTCACAGGTATTGCCAGTAAGTGGAGTGATGAATTTACGGAATGGCATATTTATACTTATCCGGAAGTCCTAGAAGGAGAAGCAGAACCCGATCTAGACGAGCTAGATCCTAGCGGTGAGTTATTGATGCGTTGGCAAAACAGAGGGGATTGGAACCGTTGGGACTATACGGTCGGTCCAGAAAATGGCTATGTCCGAACACTTTTTACTGACGACCCCGGCAAATGGGAACTCATGGGCAATCACAACGAGGTCATCACCTTTCGACAAATCTGGGCCAATGATAATCGGGAATGGCGAATCACAGACAATAAGACTCAACTGACGTTTAAAGCCGCCTGGGGCAATCGCGTCGATGAATGGATCGTCCGTGGAGAAACGCGCGGCCGTTTTCATATGCACACCTCTTGGGAGGGAGATCCTAGAGATTGGATCATCATTGATGAAATGGATGAAGGCATTAGTACTAGTATGAAAATGGCTATGGTTTTTATTGCCACTTTTGTGGCCACTTCTCGCTAGCAATTGCACACAAAATCTTAGGCCAAAATCTGCTCCGCGTGTGCCTTCGTTTTTACTTTCGCAATCACTTCTGTAATTTTTCCTTTTTCGTCGATCACAAAAGTCGTCCGGTGAATCCCTTCATATTCGCGGCCCATAAATTTCTTGGGTCCCCAAACACCATAAGCCTTGATGGTTTCCAATTCGGTATCCGCCAATAAAGAGAAAGGCAGGTCAAATTTTTTGATAAAATTAGTATGCTTTTTGGCACTATCTGCGCTCACCCCCAATAAAGCATATCCTTGCTTTTGCATCTCCGCATAATTATCCCGCAAATTACAAGCTTCTGCGGTACAACCCGGCGTATTGTCTTTGGGATAGAAAAACAGTATTAGCTTTTGTCCTTTAAAATCCTTGAGGGATATTGTCTCTTCCTTTTCATTTAAGCCTGAAAAATGGGGCGCTTTGTCTCCTTCTTTGAGATGTGTCATACTGTTTTTGATTTATATTAAATTCCTATTGGAAACACGACGAACCTTCCGAATGTTTAATTTTATTTGGACCTCTAGCTTTTTTCTTTCTCTATCGGCTAAACTGTCTTTCAAAAACGCGCTCATTCCCCACATGGTCTCTGACCACCAATCGCAAACTATGTTCTCCAGCGCCAATCCGGCCATCAAAATAATGAGTCAGTAAATTCTTTTTACTATCAAAACTCATCAAAATCCACTGGCCATCAACGGTAGCTTCATAAGTGAATTCATCAACATTTCGAGCAGTTTCAAAATTATCATCAATCTCAAAAGACATTTTGGAAAAGCCTTTCATATTATTTTGATAAGCAATGGGTTTGATCATTGGTGCTTTTTGATCCACCATGATACAGTAGTCGCCGAGTGAGCGAATTTTGGTTTTCAATTTTCCATTTTCCCAACTGCCTCCACAGTTTTCCATCTTATTGTCTTTGCAAAATGCAATAAAGGCTTTGGAGCGTAGATCTTCTGGCAGCCCTGTTGGGGCAATCGCCAAATCAATGTATCGATGGAGTGGTATTTTAGCGTGGTGCAAATGATGGACAGAAGAATAAACACCCGATGATTCTTCATTGGACGCATGGTAACGGAGGTATAAATTTTCATACAAGGTCCCTTTCGGAAAATACAAACGCAAGTTGGCATTGCTGATCAAATTTTCTTGATCGTAAGACAGCAAATAATTATAAGGAATCTCCTTATTCGGTTTTACCTCTGCCCGACGAAGCCAAAATTCCAAGGTCGATTTATTCCCTTCAACATCATGGGCAACCATGGTTATTTTACTTGCTTTATTTTTAGAAAGGGTAATCACCCCTTCCTCTTTTTTAGATTGATAAATCGATAAACGATTTCCGGGGAGCGAGAAAAAGCGATTGATGTAACTATTTTTATCAACCTGCTCCTCATAATCCATATGGGCATTGATATAGCGAGATTCATTGAAAGCAAAAGTCTCCATTTTAAAATCATAGACCAACTCATCATCCTTGAATAATTCCATCGCATAGACTCCATTCCAATTATTAGCCCCTTTAAAATGATCAAAAGCCTTGAGACCAATCCCCACTCGCCACGCGCCGATTTGCAAAGTATCTCCTGAGACGCGATAGCCTTTGCCTCCTCTTTGTGTTTTAAAAATTTGAGTGCGTAGCGTTTCTAATTTATCATTGAGGTGATAGATTTTCAAGTCGTGTAATCGCGGAGCTACCGCATCGGTTACCTCAATTCCAAAGAGCAATGGATTAATTGGTTTTTCGGTTCCGCTATCTCTGATCTCAAAATGCAAATGTGGGCCAAAGGATCGACCAGACATCCCCAAGGTTCCAATTTTTTCCCCTTTTGCAAAAGCAAACCTTCCTTGAGAAGGATATAGATCTACTTCAAATTCTTGTCTTCGGTATTGTTCGTCTTTTACATATTTGGCTACCGCTTCAGGAAGTTTACCCAAATGGGCATAAACGGTGGTATAGCCATTGGGATGAGCGAGGTACAAAACATTACCATAACCTCCAGATTGAATCTTAACCCGAGAAACATAGCCTTCTGCGGCCGCCAAAATAGGCTGCCCCGTTTTGCCATTATAAGCTTTGATATCTATTCCAGCATGTAGATGATTGGGACGCAATTCCCCAAAAGTACCGGAGAGACGAATCACCGAATTGACTGGTGAACGAAAATAATCTACCGGATACTCTTTGCTTCCCGAAATCGAAAAAGCCATCAAAGTAAAAAAGAGTACGCTTAGTATCGCATATAGTCGCATTGAAATATTTTTTTTGGATTCTAATCCTTCCCAGCAAAGAGTTGGTTTTAAACTCCCTTAACTGCTTATAGGCAAGCCACCACTTTACCAATGGTTTTTCCACTTTGAAACAAACGGATGGCTGCAGGAATTTCTGAAAAGGCAAAGGTATGTCCTACATGAGGTTTTTCCAAATCAAGTGCTTTTACTTCTGCCAAAATTTCACTCATCAAACTCGCTTTTTCGTAAAGCCAAATAAGGTTAAAGCCGAGTAACGCTTTATTCGTAGCAATCAATGATTGGGGATCGACTTTCGGGCGACGCAAATATTTGAAGAGTAAACGGAGGGGATTAGGCTTATCTGTGCGGCGAGCATAATGAGCCGCACCATAGACCACCATTCTGCCTTGCGGAGCCATTTGTTCAAAACCAATCGTAAATATCTTTCCTCCAATACACTCCATAATCAATTCGAGATCTCTATTCCCCAAAGCTTTTTCTAGGTCTTTGGCAAAATTATCCGTCCTGACAATAACCTCATCATAACCTTCTTTTTTGCAAAAAGCAAGTTTCTCGCTGCTCCCAACCGACCCGATGGTAAATGCTTCATACTGTTTGGCAATGCGGTTCGCAAGTATCCCTACTCCACCCGCTGCGCTATGGATCAATACCGTACTTCCTTTCCGCAGGTTCCCCAAGTGTACCAAACCATAATAAGCCGTCAAAACCTGTACTAAAAACGAAGCACCTTCTGCAAAACTCCAATCTTTCGGTAGCGGAATCACATAGCGTTGATCAATATTCAAAGCAGTGGCATAGGCCCCAAATCGAGTAACGCCCATAATCGCATCACCGACTTTAACACTGTCTACTTTTGCTCCCACAGCAAGCACCGTCCCCGCATATTCTAATCCAGGAATAAACACTCCTTTTGGTGTTGCACTATAAATGCCCCACATCGCAAAGATATCCGCAAAATTGAGACCGATGGCTTTGATTTCGACCTGCACTTCCTCTTCCCCCGGAGCCGCTAGCTCCTCGCTAACCAATGCTAAGTTTTTTAGATTCCCAGCCTTCAATTGGTATACTTGTCTTTGCATATTTCTTATCGAGTTAAATCTTTTAAATCGGTAAATCCCATTTTCAAATTTTCTAAAATTTTTAAGGCTCTACTGATTTGGGTGTCAATATTTTTGGCCTTGTTGACCTGGTGAATCAGGCTTCTTTTTTTGCCATCCGTTAATTCCTTAAAACGAATTTTCCCTTCCTCATCGGTATCCAGTACTTCTTGAAAAACTTCACCTACTTCCATTTGAAATTCAGTCGTATCTTCCAATATTTCCAAATTCAACTCGTCTTTATAATTCGCTTTGATTTTTTCTCTCGTACTTTTACCAGCCATGATGTAGGTTCCGATACTTTGCCTTTTTAAAATCGCACAATGGATTTGATTGCCATTTACTTTACAGATCACCCGCCTGCCAAAACGCCTGATAATCTCTTCTCCTATTTCATCCGGAATCGGAATATAGTGCATACTTCCTCCAGATTTTTCCAAACGTGTTTTCAATTTCACTTGCTAAGATTTAATTGATTTATAAAGTATTCAACACCTGACTTGCCTCCTCATTTTCGGGATTGATTTCTAATGCACGTCTTAAAAAAGGCCGAGCTGCTTTTTTGTCTTTTAAGTAAATTTTCAATGCGGCCAAATTAAGTAGCGCCTGTTCATAATCTGGGTCAAGTGCCAAAGCTTTTTCATACAATTCACTTCCCTTGATCATTTGCCCTTGTAGCACAGAGATATATCCCAAATTATTCAAGGCACGAGGACGCTTAGGATTTTCTTGGAGTACAAATTCAAAAACCTGTCGAGCGGGAACAATATTTTCCATCGCCAAATGAGCGCTTCCTAGTTTTTCTTGAAAATCCAAATCATAAGGACTTTTGGCAACCGCCATTTTAAAATAGCGTAAAGCTTCAAATTTATCTTCACCGACTCGATAGGCTTCGCCAATTCGATAGGCGGTCCAACCATCAAGGTCTGTTCCTGTAGGAATTCTTTTTACAACATTGGTAATCGCTGGATAATTTTGACTGGCAAATAAATAATGGATATCGGTCTTAAACCGCTCTAGAAAAGGCAAATCAATTTTGCGGATATAATAAGCCGCAGAATCTAACATTTGTTGCGACGAAACATATTTATCAAATAATGCGATATAGCCTTGTGCCATTTCTAAAGGACTCCCCTTTTTCTTCGTCAAAATTTCTAATCCTAAAAAGGCGGCAATTTCTTCCTTTTCTTTTTTTGCTATTGTATTGGGTTTTCGAGCAGTACTCTTATGAATAAAGTGATCTGTGATATTGACGTGTGGGATATCAATACTCCCCGATTTTTGCATGTGGCAACTAGCGCAGTCATTTCCTTCGGCCAAACGTTCTGCCTCTGCCACCGAACACAATTGTTTACTTTGTTGATGACAAGAAATACAACCTGCATTATACTGCTCTCGAGGGGTTTCATCTACACTCACATGAGGATGATGACAAGTCAAACAAGTCATCTCTTCCGACAATAAATAGCAAGGGCTTTTTCGCAAGCGATCCGCTTGCGAGGCCATGATAAATTTATCATGACTATCGGTATAGCGAGGTAGAAAAACATTCATTACTTCTTCTAGTCGCATGCCCGGCTTAAAATCAAAAAAGGTTTTTCCTTCCTTCAAAACCGCTACACCTTGCAGGTGACAACGTTGGCACAAATCCATTGCCAACTCTCGTGGTAAGTCCTTTGGATTAACGATGGTTCGATCAATGTATTTAGAAGTATCAACGATATTCCCCGCCAATTTTTCTTTGACGTGGATTTCGCCAGGGCCGTGGCAACGTTCACATTCTATACCTGTTGGCATATGGGTATATTTATTCATCGAGCCCGGAACCTGATCGGGAAGATGATTATGGCAAGTAATGCATTCCGTGCTAAGCAGTCTAGAAAAACGCAAGTTTTCCCCCTCAAAGCCTGGTGCTAAATCCCATTTTTTTTCTTGGGTATAAAAAGTGATTGGAGCTTGATAAATGTAGCCATTGATATCGAGGATATGAGAGTTGGTGTGTTGTCCTGAGCCAACAATAAAATCAATCTGTTCGGTTCGGTTATGGACCGTATCTTTTCCTTTTAGTCTAAACTCTTGGATATACATCGCTTCGTCCTTAAAATAAGGTCGATAATAAAAATCACTTTTCTCATCGTATACTAAAGCATGCTGGCTATAATCTGCCTTGCTTTTTTCGGTGGTGGCGTGATCAAAAGAAAGCCCCATCCCCGTATGAATAAAGCTATCATGGATATCGGCATGGCAGGAACGACAAGTTTGCATCCCCATATATTCTACGGAGTCTTGCAGGTTGAGATAATCAACAACTTGGGCTTGCTGTGTCCCTTGTTGACAATAGACCAACATAAAGGCAGCGCAAATAAAAAAGAAATAAATTAAATGTTTTGAATGGATCATTTTTTCCACTGTTTAAAGAACGGGTGGCTAAAAATAATCAATCGTACACAGGATGTGGATAAGGGAGGCGATTTTTATTGAGATTTTGACATTTTTTGCCGATCCTTTACAAAATCGCCCTTTCTTTCGCTATGATTTAGGCTTGGCATACTTCTTTCAAAATTCCCATAATTCCTCTTGATTTACAGCCATAATTGGAAAAGCCTCCGCCTCCTTTTGGATATTTTCCCATTGGATGATTGCAGCATCAATATTTAAAGATTCTATAAAAGGCAGAGTAGGATCAATTGGCGTACTGTTGACATTTCTCAGGTCATCATACAAGGCCAACCAAGTGCCATTAAGTCTCCTAAGCGCCTGTTCGAACACGAGCGTTTCTTTTTCAAAAAAAGCCGCTTCAATCTCAGCGTCCATTTGTTTTCTAAGTTGAATATTAGCAGTCAAAAAATCTGACAATTGGTTTTCTAATATTGAAAAATCCTTGGCTAAAGGTGCAGTCCTTTTTATCAAAGCATCTAAAACCGCTATCGTTTGATGTTGAATAGCCACTGGAACAGGCGTTTCCCTGATAGATTTGACCTTAGTATTTAGATCGCTAAAATCATCAATAGCCTGCTTTGCATAAGTAGATAGCTTTTCTGACTGAAGGATCAGTTGTGGGTAGGTTTTTGTGGTCCACAATTCGCAACTTTTCAATCCTGCCGGATAAGCGGGGAGTACTTTAGTAAGTACTGGAACGAAACCTCTTCCGGTAAATATCTCTCCAACCCATTGATTAATTACGACCCAAGATTCATTGGGGATGGTAAATAAATCTGCGCCATTTTCATTAATCAGTATTGACATTTTATTTGGTTTAGGATTAATCAGAATCGTTTAATGCACCCATAATTCTTCTTGACGCTGAGCCATAGAAGGAAATGCTTGGGCTTCCTGTACTATATTCTCCCACTGAATAACGGCGGCGTCTATATTTAAAGATTCTATAAAAGGTAAAGTGACATCGATGGGTGCTTTCATTCCATTACTCAAATCATTTGCAAGTGCCATCCAAGTTCCTTTTAATCCAGACAAAGCCTTTTCGAAAGAAGCAATATCACTTTCCAAGGAGTTTAGTGCAAGACTTGATCCTGACTTTTCCACATAAGCCATCAGCGCTTTATCACAGGCTTTATTATAAGTGAGAAAATCAGACAATTGACTTTCTATTGTTTCAAAACCGGTGGCGAGTAGCATTGTATTTCGTTGCAAAGTTGACAACACTTTGACCGTTTCGAGTTGAAGGTTTTTGGGAAGACTGGTTCCTTTGACCAATTTGACTTTGGCATTTAGATCTTTAAAATCTTCCGCAGCAGTCCTAGCATAAAGCGACATCCTTTCTGACTGACTGATCAATTGTGGGAAAGTGGTATTTTTCCATAAGTCACAACTACTCAAAAGTTTTGGATAAACGGAAATTTCCTTTACCACAGCTTTTGGAATAAGCGTTCCTGCCAAAACTTCACCAACTCGCGTATTCATCGCCGACCAAGCAGCTTTTGAAATAACAAATAAATCTGCTCCGTTTTTATTAATTAGTATAGACATCTATTGCATTTTATTAATGGAGAAGTTGTTTGAAAACTCCGGAGAAAAAGGGAAAATAGAACAGGTAAAAATTACCCATTCTATTTTCAACATTTGAATAAATGAGAGTCGTATTATCAGAATACTATTTATCTCTAAATTCCTAAGGCAATACCGGAGTAGCCATTCTCAGCAATAAAAATTGCCGCAATGCTGCGGTACTACCAATGGCAGAACCTGCAAAATACATGGTAATCTTACTGACTTTCGAATAATCCATTCCAGGGCTATTGGTACGCAGAGAGATTTTCCATTCACTAAATGGAGTCGGTTTAAAGTAGGCATAAGCCACTTCCTGATCGACCGCACCATCAATTTGTACAAAACCTAGTTTTCCATTATCAAAATGCCAATCCGCGTTTCCGCCAGTATCTGCCATTCGATATTTAAAAGTTCGATTCAAGAGTTTTGTATTAAATTGATAATCTTCATCTTTGTAGTGATCCAAGTAATTACCAGTTGTACTAATGGTCATAAACACCGAACCACTTTCTCCGGGCACCACTCCTTCTAACCACACTCGGATTTTATCCAATCGAACCCGATTGAGTCCCAAAAACTCGGGATCATCGAGTGGCAAAGTCCAAGTCGCCTCTCCGGTCGTTTGCAATTGCTCAATGACCTGAGGATCAGACACGGTAAAATGCATATTCTCCATTTGCTGTGGCGGTGGATCAAATTCCTTGAGGGCACTAGCTTTATCCATCGCAATCTGGGTGATGCTTTGAATTCCGGCACTGAGATCATTTACAGGATCAACAATTCGTGCTTGCACTTTAGATTTTTTTAAAGCCCAATAGAAATAAGACGCTTGGTAATTCTTCAAAGCAGTAAACAGATTGCTCTTACCATCGATGTACCTTTGGTAAAACTGCTGCATCATAGATAGGATCGGTGCTTTTCCGGCTTCCAATTCATTGACCAATTGTTCCAAATTGGCTTCCTTTTGCTTCGCAAAATGCAATTGAAATTTAATGGCTGAAACTTCTTGACTCGCTTTGATAACCGCTAGTCTGGAAGCAGAAAATGCTTGACCATAAATCACCAAAATATCAATCGCTTCTTTATAGTCATGCGCAAAATCTATTTCTTTTTTAACTGGAATCGCCAAGACATTACCTACTTGTAATTTATAAATTGCCCACCTATTAGCAGCACTGAGATCAAGTCCACCATTGGTATCTTCCATTGCCTGAATGGCTTCCATTTGCTCATTGGCATCTTTGATGTTCTCGGATACTTCATGTACCGCCAAAGCGAGTTCAAACATTTTATCCAAACCTTCGAGAAAATCTTTTAGGTTCTGCATCGTCTTGGCCAATTCTTTTCCTTCTGCAGCGGCATCGCCTACCGCTTTGGCTCCATCAATTGCTTTTTTGGCAGCACCTGGAGCAGCACTTCCATCACCAATAGCCATCGCTCCGATGGCTGCAGTAAAGGACACGATGGCTCCCGCCAAACTGAATACGGCTTTAGTAATTTCGTGTCTGATGTATTGGGGCAAACCTACTTCTTGAAAATCTATTGCAACCAATTTGACGGCTAACTTTTGAGCCTTAAAATTTTTCTCTGCCTTGGTGGCTGCCGTCACCGCATTATTATAATTGGTTTGGGCCTGATCTAATAATGCTTGTACATAAGCCACTTCACTCTCCGCATTTTTCGTCATGGTTTTAGCCAATGCAATATTTTCTTCCGTCAATACTTTTTGAGTATTTAAAGTCTGATAATCTTGCTCATACTTTCCAACATAATTGGCAAAGGCTCCTGCCAAATCGGTGTAGATATCTGAGGTGAGGGAGGGAACAAATTTTGCCCCATTATTACTTGCATTAATCTGAGCATTCAGCAGCGTTGCCAAACTAGTACTCCGATAAAACAAGTCTGCTAAACTGGTATTCTGAGCAGACCAAGCTTTTACCCACAACAAAATGGAAAGCGCCAAAGCTTCGTTTTGATCATATAGCAAAGAAGCATAAATAAAGGCATTGCGTAGATAGGCATCTTGGTCTTTGGTTTTTTGAAAACCAAATCCATGGGCAAAGTCCAGCGTTCGACTAATCGCTTGACCATCATCGTAAGCCACAGAAATTCCGGGAGTCACATTACTATGATCAAAATGAAACTGGGTAGGTTGCTGGCTACTGCTTTCTGACACTAGGATGTCTAGTGTCCCCGTCATTTCCTGTGCAAAGAAAATGACCTGAGCCGTTTTGCTTTTAGACATATCTAGCAGGATGCTACTTTTTCCTTTCACCTCGACTCGGCGGGCGTACACAATCAAAGCTTGGGATTGCAGTAGCCAATTG
>CAYQRA010000149.1:0-5339 GCA_964419315.1 uncultured Saprospiraceae bacterium
GCTACAAATAAATCTAGGTTTCCATCATTGTCATAATCTCCCCAACTAGCACCTACAGAGTTTCCTCCATCATTCACGATATCGCCCGTATTGATTTTTAGGAAACGACCATCTCCTCGATTTTCATAAAGACTGTTGTTGCTGTTTTCAGTGTTGGCCACAAATAGATCTTGATAGCCATCATTATTATAATCTCCCCAAACACCACTGACTGAAAAGTTGGCTTCTAAGACTGGTGCAGAATTGCTTTCTTGGGTAAAGGTCCCATCGCCATTATTGCGATACAATTGATTGAACTTGGTAGAGAAATAATCTGCTACAAACATATCCAAATAACCATCTCGGTCATAATCCACCCAGCTTACACCATGCGCATAACCTTTATCATTGACAATTGGGTCACTGCTGATGCGATTAAAACTTCCACTTCCATTATTGCGGTATAAGAAATTGGTATAGCCGATATTATTAGCGACATACAAATCCAAATCTCCATCATTGTCATAGTCTCCCCAAGTCGCTGCTAAAGAACTCGCTGCATCTGTAGCAATATCGCCAGTAGTTACTTTGGTAAAAGTACCATCGCCATCATTATGGTATAATAGATTGGGTTCGTTGACTTCATAATTGGTGACAAATAAATCGACGAAACCATCATTGTCATAATCTCCCCAAGCGGTAGACCAATTATTACTGGCTTCATCCAAACCAATTCCAGTGATGTTTCCAAAGCTGGCATTGGGATCGAAGGTAAGGGCTTGGGTAGGAAGGTTATTTCCACAAGGTCTTTTTCCACTGATGTCGATGTCTAAAAGGTCACCAGGTTGGAAGTCATTGTCTAATAGAATATTGAATTTGAGTTTTACAATATTTCCGTTAAGGTCTGTTACACCGACTAATCCATCAGTACCGATAGTGGCATCCATATCAGCTCCGGTGATGGTATACTCGCCATTCGAAATGACTGGATTACTAATGGAGGAATAAGATCCATTATTAGGATACAATACATTGGTACTTCCATTTTCTATCGTGATGGTTTGCCCTGCCGGAGTGATTACATCTACCACTAGATCAGAAACAGCCGCTAATTTAGAACTCAACATTTCTAATTCAACACCAATGACATTATCACATTCATCCAAAGGATTGATAAAGCTATTGAACTTTATTTGTAGCTCGGAGGGCTGTGGAGCGATGTATAGCATAAAAGTCTCACTGGCGCATCCATAAGCACTAAGATTGGCAGGGTAGCCATTGCAATCATATCCGCTGGTGACTTCTAGTTCTGACAAATTGCAACTATTATAGGAGGCCGTAATTTGATAATTATTGACATCATTTCTAGCCAATTCTCCTATTTGGTATAAACCATTGACGGGACTTAGTATCGCATTATTAGATAGATCTTTTACTTCCAAAACGGTAATGGCATTGTCGAGGTCTGCTAGGTGGAACCAAGCATTGCTGGCATCTGCATCTTTGGTTTGGATTTTAATATCCCAGCTTACCGTTTCTGCAATTCCATCTTGAGTAGGTAGGGTACTAGATATCGCTAGTTCGGATCGATAGTACTTGATGTAATCAGGGGCGTAGCTGTATTCTTCGGTTAGATTGGCATCTAAAAAGTCACTTTCTTGAAAGTCCATAAACCAAGTAACTGGACTATTGGCTGCTTCATTGACGGTACAGGTTGGTTGTAATTCTATATAAATTCTTCCGTGATACCCATCGTCACTTAGGTTGAGTGTACCGCCATTGCTGACTAGGTAATCTTCCATTTCAAAATGTAAAGAAGTAGCGGTAGTAGAGTTAGGAGTGATCGAGGCAGTTTCCTTTACAGTAGAATTGGTAGCTGCTGTTCGCCATTGATCTACATAGCCACTCACAAAAGAATAGCCATCAGGGATGGTCACTCTCAAATCATTGAGGTGCGACCAATTTCGGTATTCGTAGGGGAAAATATTTCCTCCAGCATAATTGGTACAACAGTCGCCAACACTCATTTTGTAGGTTTGATAAAGTGTTTTGGTACAAGTACGTACATCGTATTGCTCCGCCCAATTGACTCTATGGTAATAGCCAATCACCGTAAAATTACCATTCCAATCATTACATTGGTACTTACTTCCATTCGGAGTGTCGCTGACATAAAATTCATTTTGAATCATGATTTGTTCGGCATGACCTCCAATGTTTTCTGCTAGTTTATAAGTAGGGATAAGGGTCACTTGGTCATCTTGTTCCATTTGGAATCCAACAAAATCATTGCAACCTAAAGCCGCTAAAGTAGCAGGGCTATAATCAAAACTTATGGTGCGAACACCAGCAGATAATTGCTCCGTGTAAGGAACATTATTGCAAGTGAGTGTGGAGCCGGTACTGGCATCATAGATACTAACTCTGGCGGACAAAATAGCCACACTTTCTCCATAAGGAACTTTTGATTCTGCATAACCATAAGACCAAGAAGGAAATGTTGCGGAGGTTTTAACCAATCCTAAAAAGGTAGTTTCAAAAGTGTCATTCATCATGACTCTTTGACTTTTGATTTTAGTGGCATCCAAAGTTCCTCCTGCATCTGGCAAACCATCCAAGTCATTATCTGCTTGGCCGAAACTTGTTCTTGCTACCGCGAAATTTTGGAAGGACATTCCATGATCACAATTGCCCGGACAGTGGAGTTGGGTCTGTGGTGTTTCATAGCAAGTCATACTCATGCGATAAGGACTGGAGCAATTGGTATCCAATATGTAAAATAACTGCATGCCCACCGTTGCCCAACTCACATTTGGCGTACAATCAGCGGTTAGTTTTAAATCGAAGGTAGAATGGTTGAGTTTGAAATTACTTGGAAGAGGCATATTGTATTGTGCCGTCAAAACACGAGTGCTAGAATTATAGTTGATCTGATCAGCGGTCCAAGTAGTGGTATTGCTACTAAAAGTGAGGTCATTCGCTCCGCCATTCCAAACCAAACCTTCTGGAATGTTGAACACTGCTTCGAAGTAGGGATTGAGGCCACTATCAGGCAATCTGAAAGTTGCAGAACTGATGATCAAAGAGTAGGTTCCTTCTTGGCCATCGACTAGGTCAGAAGGGGATTCATAAAAAGTACTAAATCCCTTTTCCTTTTCGGCCTGACCATTTGCTTCTGATTGATAAGTCTTGCTATTACACATGTCCGTATATTCTGCTTCATATTCCCAGCCAATTAAATTTACATGTCCACAACTTGTAGAAGCACAAGTATAATTATCCCAGGACAAGACTAGCGTTTCTCCCGGGCTGATGGTCGGCAAAGTTACGGTGAAGCCGTCTTTGGCATTGGCGGTAAAGCAAGTATGCGCATAAGCATCCGTACTTGCACTTGCACTAACAGAACTTGTAACACCATTTAGGGTATATTGGATACTGGTGACGTCCACTTCGGTTACTGCATTTTGTTCTTCCGGTTTGACCGTGATTTCCAAAGCATTTGCTGGTCCTGTACCATTATTGACAATGGTGAGTTGTTGTTGGTCGCCGGAGCCATCTACACAAGTGTTGAAAGAAGGTTGTGCCGTAATCCCAAGATTGGGAGCGAAAAGACTGATGGTGACGTAAGGGTATTTGGTATTACTTGCACTGCTTTCTCCATCACATCCCCAATAAGCGGTAATGTTAGATTGGGTACTATTACATCCCGTTGCGGTAAGCGTTTGAGTAATCGTAATGGATTCGTTTTGATCAAAGGAATTGTCATTATTTCCAATGGTCAAAAAGTCGTTGGCAGAAATAGTCAGCGTACTTGTTCCTACATCAAATACCCCAATATCTGCGGCATCCCATTGGAGGTTGGCATCATCAATTTCTTTTAGTTCGAAAGAAGAAAGAGAACCGTATCCTCCATTGACGATAGTTACCGTACGCGTAAAAGTCTCCCCAACAAAAACGCTGGCAGACATTGGACTCACATTGGTCACCGAAAGAGCCGGATACAACACATTATAAGCATCGGTTTCGTCAAATGCGGAGCCGCCACTATGTTGAACAGTAACGGTGTTGACAAAAACGGTACCATTGGATTGGGCGCTATAGGCAGCGAAGCCAGCACTCGCGTTTAGATCAAAAGTAACGGCTCCTCCCGCTGGGATACTGTTCATCGAGAAAACCACCGCGGATAGATTGCTGATGTTTTGCTCCTGAACATTATAAGAGGAACTTTCTACCAAGCTGTTAGCAGCATATTTTATCCCTGTTGGAAAATCAATACTTAAGGAAACACCACTCAGTGTTGATCCGGTATTATTGGTAAATGCTACCGTAAAAGTCTCTTCTGAATCGCAGACCATTAAACTTGCTGGTACTGCATTATTGAAACTTATACTTTGGCCATTTGCTTGGGTACTACTGAAAAGAACGAGCAGCATGGCGAAAATGAAAAACCAGAAATCTGGTATGGCTTTTTGGGGTTGGTTCTTATCAGTTTGGTGTAGAAAGTTACTCATGTAATTATGTGTTTAGGCGAAATAGAATTAAAGCAAATGGGAGGTGGAGGCTTAGAGCGTTGGGGAAGTTTTTTGTGTTTAAAAAAGGGGAAGGGGAGTTTGCTGTTGGGGAGAATCAGATACTCAATAAACAAGTGGGAGTTTTAACGAGGGAAGGGAAAAAGAGGAATTGGGGATCGAGCTATTTTCTTTAATTGACTTACCAAGTTCTCTCTCATTCCTGACCAATATCTATGATTGTTAGGAAAAGATTTAGATAGGATCGCTAAAACTGTAACCGCTTTTTTAAACGAATGTGCTTTTTGACTCATGTGAAAAGTCCTTTAATATTTGGAGCTCGTCTAGGTCTTATAAAAAGACTTTTTTTTACATAAGAAATCAAAGCTTTATAGGAAGGAAAAGAAAGAATCGCCAGAATTTTAGAAGGGGATTAGGGACTAAATTTTTTAAAAAAATAAGAAAGATTAGCCGTTTTGTGACATAAGACCCTTGTTATTTAGGATGAAATAAAAACTAGAAATTATCAACTTGGAGAATCTAAACAAGCGATGTTTTATGGAGTTTGCAGAATAAAAAAAACGGAACACAAGCCCTGCGACTTGGTTCCGTCTCTAAATGGTTTTAGGACTGACTTATCCCTAAAAACTATTTAGATGGGTTCAAAGAACTACTGTATAGAAATCAATTTCTTACTTTCTACCCGACCATCTTCTAGTCCGAAGAGTACAAAATATACGCCTTGAGATAAGTCTGTAGTTAAGTAATGACTAAAGCTTGCCCGATCTTTTGGTGGATTAATCGTCTCGATCAACTTCCCACTCAAATCAGTGATTCGGATACTTTGTACCA
>CAYQRA010000149.1:5349-11111 GCA_964419315.1 uncultured Saprospiraceae bacterium
ACCATTACTTCCGTTTCGCTGAAATCGAAATTTAATTCCTCAGAAGCATGAATTGGATTTGGATAGACTTGGATACTTTCTGAAAATCCGTTTTGGCTCGCTTGAGTTTTAGGAGCCGAACGTTCTTCGCTAGAAGCATTAGCACTTGATCCATTATTGGCAATACCAGGCTTTTTATAGATGGTCAAAATGTCACAATAATCTCCTGCAATTATCCAAGAACATTTTTTGAAACTGATGGTAAAATAGAATTCGGTGTTTTGTTCGGTTTCTTTTCTACAATCAAAATCGAAAGGTGCTGGAAGTTTGATTCCATTACAAGGCGTTCCTCCGCCAATGGTTCCGTTTTGATTGATAAAGAATGGCCCACAGTTAATATCTTGAATCTCGGCAGTACTCGTTACTCCGGTAAGATTGTCTAGTATTTGAACTGTTGTTCCAGTTGGTAGATTCACAGAAACCATCATCACCGGAGGATTACCATCTGCGATAATTTGAGGTTCTACAGGACCGATATCACAGTCTTTTTCTATCGTACAACCTTTAGGGAAACTAAATTGCTGGTCGATAGAACAACAGCCACCTTTGGTGTCTAGGTTTAAGGAAATCCAAGCATGCCCATCACAGTTGGGATCATCAAAAATCATGTTTCCAGTAATGACATAAGTTCCACCTCCACCAGCACTGACATCTAGGTCAGCGATCGTTGTTTGACAGGTAGCCGTATTGCCAACCGATATGGCATCATAAATAGGAGAACCACTCGTTACTACAATTGTAAATGGTCGCGCCAAATTTCCATTATAGAAAAAACAATCTCCTGCTTCCCAATCTGAAATCTTAATAAAATCACATTCGTCCGCACAACAAGGAATAGGATCGTGAGTCATCAACCAGATCGGGGTACTACAACCCTCAACCACCATGTCAAAGACAAGTATTTCTCCTTCACAGCTACAATTCTTACTTACAAAAGTAATCGTTACGTAGGTCTTTTGGTTTTGCTGCCATTGGACGCTATGACTGACATAAGTATAATTGTTATCAGAAGAGTAAATGTTTTCAAATTCTTCGGCAGTAATCCAACCGTCCACCAGCACATTGATCTGGAAAGGAACGCCTTCTTCTACACATTCTGGTACGTTCACTATTTCCGCTTGATAAGTAACCAAAAGGAAATCATTATTGACCCCTGCGGTATAGGCAGGGCTGACCAAAGTCACTCCACCATCGGTATCAATTTGTGCAAATACATCATAGGCATTGCTACTATTCAGACCAAGGTAAAGGAGTTCTGATTTTGTAAAACACTCTTCAAAAGTTCCATTAGACAAAAGGGTAATTGGTGCGGAAGCAACCGTCACTCCATTTTGAGTAAAGATCAATTGAGTAGGAGGGATGGCATTGGTGCCGGGACAAAGGAAGTAGCTTCCCGAAATACATACGGGGGATTCTAGACAAGGATCTTTTTCTATATCAATATCTGTAATGCTTACTTCGCCTTCTCCGACGGTGTTGATGGTAAAATCATTATTATTACCCGGAATATAAGCAGGACTCAATATCGAATAACCAGCGCTAGAACTCAAATACACAAATGCATCATAACTACCACCATTTACCAAACCTGCGTCTATCAGGTCTTGTTGGGTATAACAAGCAGTGAAAGTACCATCAGGGAAAAGTCCGATATTGACGCTTGCTACCGTAGTACCGTTTTGCTTGAAAAGTAAAAGAGGTGGCTGAGTAAGGAAATTGCCTTTACACAAATCATATTCTCCAGAAAAACAAATTTCGCTATTGTCGCATTCTCCACTTGGACCATCAATATCCGTAATGTTGACGAATCCGGGACCGGGGACAATTTCAAAATCATTATCCTCGCCTTCCTCATAAGGAGCACTTAAGATTGGACCTTCGGTCGTGCTTAAAGAAAGGAAAACATCATAGCCGGTATTGGTATTTAATCCAAAATCTACTAACTCTTGTTTGGTGTAACATCTAAAGAAAGAACCATTATTAAGAGGAATAGTTAGAGACTCTATTTCTACACCATTCTGGTAAAAGACCAATTGTGGTGCTTCGTTGATAAAGACGCCTTTGCAGATAAAGTAAGTTCCTTGAAAGCAAATTTGACCTTCCAAACAAGGTCCTTTTACGCCATTGATTGCGGTAACTTCTGCACCTCCAATAACTCCTTCGATGGCAGATAACCAAGTGTCCAAATCAGCAAAATCGTCCCCAACAGAAAAATAGTCTAGCGTTGAAATATCCGTCATGGTCAAGGGCAATACGGCTTGCATAGGATCTGAATCAACAGCATTTTCTACCGTCGCAAAAAGAGATCCAAGTTCATAGGCATTCGCCCCATCTTTTCCGATTACAAAAAGGTGAGCACCCGCTTCTTTTAATACATTGGCTGCTGCACAAGTTTGTTCTAGTTCGTCTTCAATGTCATAATCCTGATCGCCATCGGCGACGATTAAGACCAAGTCTGCGGATAAGTCTGCGGCTGCTAGAAGACCCGTATACCAACTATCGTTTTGGCCATCGAAAACCAAAGAATTATTTATCCAATTGGTATGACTTACTAAATTTCCGGGATTATAAGTGGTGGTTTCTGAAACGATAGCATTGGTGATAATACCATTATTTCCATTTTCTCCCATCCCTACAAAGGTGACGGTATTATTAGTATTCATGCTATTTTGATCGTTGATGAATGCCAATAAACCATTGCGAATATTATTCCCTTCGGCAGTATTGATACTACCAGATTGATCTACGACGACTACGATGTTTACCCCACATTTTTCTGGGTAGAAGGAGGGATTGTCTTCTGTGTTTGTCGATGTTTTACTGGCAAAATTACCGGTGCTAACTGCTTTTTGAGCACGTTTTGCCTTGTTGATTTCGACACTGTTTTTTTGGAAAAAAAGATTTCGCCAATATTGGGCTCTGATACTTTGTAGCAAATCTTCATCGCTTTGATTGTTCTTTTTTAGGGTGCTGCCTTCTGCAATAAGGTCTTGTTTAGTTTCTTGTAAAATGGTTTTTTCATTCGGAATGTTTTCGTCTTGATGGTCTTGGACGTAAATTTCCCATTGGCTAAGGATTGGATAATCTTGTCCCAGAGTTTGAGCTTGTAAACCTTGAGTAAAGGTAAAAGCCCAAATAGAGAGGAATAGTAGGAATCTCATAAAAATGGTATTTGATGGTTTTTAAAAAAATAAATAAAAATCACTAGCGTAAAAAAAAGCAATAGCTATTTTGGGTATTTCCAAGCTGGAATTTTACGAAATTAAAGGGAGGTGTTTTTTTGTGTTATTGCTTTCTGATGATGTAAATTTGGAGAAAAAAGAAGGGGGAATAAATTACAGTTTCAGCAAGCTTTTCTAAGGCATTATTTGCTAAGGAGAATAAAAAAAGAGAATTTTGAAAATAGGAATGAACTGCTCTAGCTGATGCTGTTACGGTGCGAAGTAAAATTAGAAAGGGTAGGAGTGGGTATAAAAAAAGCTCTGCTTTTCGAAGAAAGCAGAGCTAAACATTTTGAGGGTTTTGTAAAATCTCTCTATTTCATTTTCACAATTTTTTGTTGCCAAGTTTGCTGCGCATTTTTTAGGACCAATTGGTAAATACCCAATTCTAATGATTCCGTAGAGATACTGAAAAATCCACTTGCCGACTCCTGCTTGCTTTGTTGGACTAAACGGCCACTTAGGTCAAATACAAATACTTCCGTTGGGGAGTTACTTGTTTCCCCGATACTAATGTTGAGGAAGTTGTCAAATGGGTTTGGAGTAACCTGTAATTTATTTTGGAGCAGTAGCTCTTGCTGGGCATTTCTTTTTTTGCCTTTTTCCTTTTTTTCTTCTTTCACCGGTTTGTTATAACAACCACAATTGGTTCGGATTACTTGTAGCTCATCTGTTCCTTCCGTCTCTGTAGGATAAAAATGAATGCCTTGGCTAGTAAGAATAGCGTTATAATTAGAAGCTTCAATCGTATAGCTTTCCTCATCATATTGGAAATTACCACAACTTCTTATGACATAAAGACTCGTTTGTTCTTCTATTTGTTCTGCCACGATGAGAAGTTCTTTTTCTTCTTCACTACCGTATTCGCTGATCGAGAAATGATAGCGATTGGCATCACAGGTATTATTCCAAGAAAGATAAAGTGCTTCAAAACTGTCCTTACATTTCTTCTCACCTCCAGTCGCTTTGCCTGAATCTTCTTCACATAAGCAATATTCTTCTTCCAGTTCATAAGGCACCAGATTTAGATCTTTATCGACAATGATGATATTGACAATGCTGCTGCTTGTCGAACAATGATTGACAAAGGCAAAAAGATAGAGTTGTTGACTAAGGCCATTAAATATAACTTTAGGACTAGTCGTAGTATACGACATGATTGTTCCATTTCCCAAACCCATACCCGCAGCAGAATAGCTTTGCGAACCGGCAACATCGGGCCATTCAAATCGCAAACTACTAGCCGTACTTACGGTGATACTCGCCTCTAGTGCGTCACAGGAAGTATTGCTCGTACTCGATATTAGGCTAGAAATAAAAGTTGTAATGTCAGAAGGAGATACCTGAATTTGATCTTCAAATTCACAATGAATATGTTTGATAACGTCGCCCATACTTTTGCCATCAACCGAAAAGTTGGTTTGAGCATTAATAAAGTTGGGGAATAGGCAAAGAAAGGCCAAAACCGAAAGGAGTAGTGAATTTTTCATAGGAAAGTCAGTTGTTTTTGAAATCAATGGTTGGATGGAGTCAAAAAAATCCATCGGTCTACTTAATTGTTTTATATTTGATCTCTATTTTCGCAGCAGGACAGATCATAAAGGAACCGTGTTCGATTTCCCTATTTTAGTGGAATAAAGAAATTTAAACACCTATTACTTAAGTATACTTGTAAAAATAGGAAAACGGATTTTTTAAATAAATTACACTTTACAGAAGTTTTTCCGGAGATTTGTGTGGTCAAGTGAAATTCAATCCTATGAGTTGTGTGTATGCTTTTATTAGAGCTTGTTGTAAGGTATGATAAATAGTAAACTTTTAGAAATAATTAAGGCCCTAAGTCCTAGTGAATTCCATCGTTTAGGTCTTTTTCTTCGTTCCCCTTATTTTCAACAAAATGGACTCGCAACTGATGAAATGCGATTGTTTGAGCTATTGGAAGCTAAGTATCCGGATTATACAGAGGAGAGTCTAGATAAAAACAAGATATTTTTGAGCTTGTATCCCGAAAGTCCTTATGTGAAGGGCAAGTTGGAAAAAAAGATGAGCGCCTTGTTGAAGAATGTAGAACGTTTTCTAGTACAAGAAATGCAGTCGTCAGAGGAAGATGAATTTACGAGAAAATTAAATTTGGCGAAATTCTACCGAGAGAAAAAACTAGATCGACTATATGGCATTGCTCTCAAGAATTTACAAAAAAAACAGGATAAAATAAATCGAAAAGGAAAGGAAGATTTCTATAATGAGTTTTTACTGCAAAGGGAAGTGGCTGATTTTAAAAGTCTACGCAATACGCGAAGAGAAGACCTCAACCTACCCAAGACCATCCAGTCCTTAGATACGTTTTATATCGCCACCAAACTAGAGTATTCCTGTGGTCTTTTGTCGCAAAATAATTTCCATATTCCCGTTGATGTAAAAGATAGTTTTTCTATTCTAGAAAATATTACCTCTATCTTGGAAGGAGATCATTTTTCCAATATTTCCTTAATCAATATCTAC
>CAYQRA010000150.1:0-11100 GCA_964419315.1 uncultured Saprospiraceae bacterium
TGTGATCAAACGGGATTATAATCCTTCGCTTCGGCGATTGAAAACCGAGGAGTATTGTAGAATCAATCAGCGCCGATTACCGGCCACAATTCCCGGCGAAATCATAACGCAATATTTTGATGCTAATGGAAATCTGACTTACCGTAGTCGTCAATACGGCGATCACGATGGCTCTATCCAACAAAGTGGAATAGATTCTATGGTTTATCAAAAGGGTAGATTGCATCAAGCCTTTAATATTACCACTGGAACCCATGGGATCACCCTTATCAATACTCATTATTATGGAACAAATGATTTGCTAGATCGAATCTTAACAACAACGGAATCGGCGGATACCCTATATGACCGAAGCTTTACCTATCAAGCGGGTAAGTTGTTGCGACAAGAATATAAAATCTTCGATATGCACCGTGAAAAGATTTACGTTCGCGTTCACGAAACCATGGATTATAATGCGGAAGAGCAATTGATTGCTCAAAAAACACAGAAGTTTTTCAAAAGTTCATTTGGTAAATCTGATGACCGAGTAAGTCTCACCGAAGTAAGTTTCGAATATAATGAGCAAGGACTTTTAAAACAGCAGAGTGAAGAAGGAAATGATTGGCGAGGGCCAACGAGTTTTCGGAAATCTTATCGCTATTTTTATGAATAAAGGTTAAACCTTTATCTCTAATCAAAAATATTAAGAATGAAAAATCTAGCATTATTTATCCTACTCGCTTTCTTCCTTACGGCCTGCCAAGCACCGGTCAAGAAAGTCAAAATCGACAATCCCAGCACCAATGATATCACTATCCAGTTTGATGGAGGCGAAAGTATTTATTTGGCACCAGGAGAAACCAAAACCATAGATCTTCAGTTTGGAAAAAGAAAAATTAGAGTCAATAGTGAATCAGAGGAAGAATTGAATTTAGAGACGGAATATGATTATATGATCAATCCACTTAAAGCTACTTATTACGAAGAAGAAATGCATTACTTTGCCACTCAATCTGCACAAAAAAGATACGAGCGGGATCACATCATACCCAAAAGTGAAGTGGAAGGAGTGGAGGTGAATGGGAAGTTTAGAAAGATTGAAAACCAAATATTGATTAGAGATACTTGGCAGTTTGGAGTGGATAAAGAGGTCACGGAGGAGGTCCGTTTAAGTCATTCCAATAAAAAGGAACATTATGTGATCAAGAAACTACATCGGGCGGTGGATCTAAACACTTTAATTCGAACAAATATGCTAAAGTATTTGCAGGAAAATAGTAATCTGCCAACAGAATAATTGATTTCAATCTAGCTTTTATTTTACAAAACCCTCCGGAGCCCAACCAACACAAAAATCAAAAGCGAATAAGCAATAAAGAAAGGAATGATGTATTCAATCCAACCCATTACCAAAAGAATACTTATCATTAATAGTTGAGATCCCAAGCCTAATCCTGAAACGATAGTCATAAACCAATTGGGGAATCGCTTACCCTGTGCCGCGTGGCGATCTAAGAGGTAAATCGTTTTATCAAAATAGGAATAAAGAACATAATAGAGTTTGAAAAATAGATCAACTGTTTTTTGCGATTCTCCAGATAAAGCCTTTGGGGCTTGGTCTTCAAAAATCCGACTCGTGGTATCGCCATTGAATCGGTTTCGTAAAATGACATAATAGTAATTGTACAAGGTGCCTTGTAATTGTATTCCCAAAAATGCAATTATCGCCCAGCCCAAAGCAACCTCAGTTACCTGCCAAAGCATCAGTAAAATCAATAAGTTGAGCAAAAAATCAGCAACAGAATCGAAATAACGCCCTGTGTAGGAGGGCGTGTTTTTTACCCTCGCCAATTCTCCGTCCGCAGCATCTAAAATAGATTTGAAAATTAAGAAGAAAGCCGCTGCCCACATGTATCCATAATAAATACAAAGAATCCCCAATAAGCCAGAGATGATAAATCCTATGGTGACATGAATTGGAGTGAAAGCCGTAGTCTTCAAGGATTCCGCAATCCAACGGGCTATTGGGCGACCATAGTCAGAAAGGTCAATGAATTGATGTGCTTTTGGCAGTTTGGCCATTAATAAAAGAATGCGGCCATTCCTAAGCTCGGGGTCAACCTAGAATGACGGGCGATTAAATACTCTGTAAGGTTCAATACTCTGTAAATTCCTCCATACCAACAGTCATAGGCAACTTATGTTCAATAAAACTCCGGCTATAGATATTCAAAAGTAAGATTTTTGTTAGGCTTGAAGCTTTGCTTGCCATTATTCTATTCCCCAATAAGGTTTTCTAACTATCTGGAATACCAATTGGTTTAGTTTTTGCAAAGTATTTAAAAATAAAATCACCTAAAAAAGCCTTGTGTTTTCAGGCTTTTCGCCACTTCTGTTTCCTTTTTATTAAAATTATTTCTTGCTCGCTAAGGGTAAACTTCCATTCAGGTGTATTGAATACGAAATGTGGAAATAATGGCCATTTCCTTAACAATAACCCAGAATCGGGTATCCTTAATTTAAACCTAAAAAAATATCAAATCATGAATAATTTCAAATTTGTCTTAATGTTAGCCCTCATGATCTCTGTTTTTCAATCTTGTGTAAAAGAGCCTATTGAACCCATAGTAGAAGAAGTAGCTCCTGAGCTGCCACCGCAACAATCCTTTGTAATGCCTTTCGATGGTTTCGAAGATGCGGATACCTCCGGATTTCATCGAGTAAACAGTGATAGCCGAACAATTACCAGCTTTCGCAATTGGTTTTATTCTGCCACCAATGTAGTGGTTTGGAATACTGCCATATCCCTACAACTTTGGTTGCCCATCGCTTCTTTCCAAGAATCTTTCCGCCATCAAGCTACTTTCCTTGGTGACAAAACGTGGCTCTGGACTTATGAATTTACTGGTCAGGATGGAAAGGTTTATACCGCCAACCTAAAGGGAAAAGTTTTGGACAGCGAAGAAGTAGAGTGGGAAATGAAAATGTCAAAAGCCGGCGGATTTACGGATGTCGTATGGTACACAGGACTGACCGCTAAAGACAACTCTTATGCCTCTTGGACGCTAAACCACCAAGCCAATAATCCCGAAGCTCTTATCGGTATTGACTACACCCGCGATGAGGTCAATAAAGTGGAATCTATCCGCTATACGAATATCCGACCTAATAATCCTGATAACGGAGATTATATAGAATTCCAAAATCTAGAGGATGGAAGTGACTATAATAAGTCCTACGATGTTTACCAAATCAAAAGAGACAACCTTTTAGAAATTCGTTGGAATGATCCTAGCAATGATGGCCGTGTAAAAGATCCTAAACATTTTAATGATGAAGAGTGGCATTGTTGGGACACCGACCTTAAGAATGTTGATTGCTAAATAATTATTTTGAACAAACGATTCTACTAAAGAATAGCTTAGATGTTTTATTCCCGTTGATAGCTTAGTTGCAATCAGCGGGAATTTTTGATCAACTTCACCGTCGACCATTCTTCTTGTCCAAATAAACGGAGAAAATACAAACCATCCGGCAACTCAACCAATGACAAATCTATTTCCTGCAAACCTGCATTGCGTAGGCGAGGAGGAACCTCCAGCATCAATTGCCCCTTGCTGTCGTATAGAGCCCCAGAAAGTAGACTAGCATTGGGTAAAACAAAGCGGATATTGATTTGATCGCTAAATGGATTGGGGGTGATAATGGGTAAGTGACGATCAGAAGTTGCGGTAAAAAAGGCAGTAATTTGATCGTCTTGATCAAAGGCATAGGTGATTGTTTCCTTTTGATCTGGAGTCGGAATCTGATACAAGGATTGCCAATGCGAGAAAGTAAAACCCGGATTCGGTTCGATAGTGAGGTTTACTGGAATTCCGCGAAAATAGATCCCTTCCCAAGGGACTTCTAGTGGATCAATAGTATTGATTTTAATTTTTCCTGCACCCTCTGGATAAGTATTAAGTTCTAAATTGATCGTACCTGCCAATTGAAAATAATCTACCAAATGCTGTCTAGCATAGGGCGGTCTTTTTTCTGCAAAATTCATCATCCGTGGAATTTCCTTTTCATCCCAAAATTCAAAATCTCCGTTCCATCTAGCCAGATGTCGTTCCATCTCTGATCGGTTTTCCTCCGCTGTATTTTTGATCTCTTGTTGGAAGGCATCTCCATGAAAACTGGTGTTGAGTAAATCCGCATAGCGATTGAGAAAATAATTTTTAAAGTTTTCGTTTTGTAAAAAAAGCTGCAACAAACGAACATGTCGAACATCCGTTTTGCTCATCATAAAAGCCCAACCATCAGAGTTGAAACCAGTCCAACCAAAGCGACCAATGGCCGCGTCGAGATCAAACATCAAATAGCGCCACTTGGCACCTGCTTTTCTTTCTCGCCAAAGCTTAAGATTATTTTTTGGCCAATCGGCATTATTGACAATCGTTTGCACGATAAAGTAATCCGCCATAGAAGGCAAATCAAAATTTTCTTCTATTCTCAGGAAGTTGATTGGCTGCGACAAATCATTATTTTCTGCATAAAATTCCATGCTATCGAAGTGCATAAAATTCCCTTCCAACAAAAAAGTATCTTGCTCCAAAAAATCTAGTTGATTGATATCGACACCATAATTATAACGCAGATAATGTTCGTCGGCTTTTTCTCGTAAATTAATGATCCCCCAATAACGCCCATTGATATAATAAGCCATCGGCCGATAGGCTTGAACATCAATATTCAAATTTTCCCTCAAACAATAGCGATGAACAATGGCGTCTCGCATATGCCCAAAATTAAAATCGCCACTGGCGTTGCGCAAGATCAAACGCTTAAATTGATTCACTTCTTTTTCTGCAAAAAATCGATGGACAATCAAGTCGGTATCGAAGCTATCTTTGGCGATGAGGCGAATAGGTTTTTGAATTTTGGTACGAGCAGCAGTCCCCCCATGGATTTTGCTACCAATGGGAAATTCCGTTTCTATCGTTTGATCGCTACCAAAGAATTCAACATGAGAAGGGAAGGTTTTTTCGTTCCAAAAATTGGCACCATAAAAAGGAAAATCTGGAGAGGCATTGGGGCCATCTAAGAAAATGCCCGTCTCCGGATCAAATAGAATCTCCGGAGAAATGGTCAAAGCTACAATGGGCAAGGTATGCGGACTATTGATAAAAAAAGTGCGGGTTTTTGTTTTGGAAGGAAAGCCGTTGGGGATAAATGTTCTAAAGCGCAGAGTCGTCGTTTGCAGGAGCTCTATCGGACGCTCATAGAGCATGGCAGTATCTGTTGGAATAGATCCATCAGTTGTATAGCGAATGCGACAGTTGGCTTGCTTACATTGAACTTCTACCATGAATTTTTCAGCCTCAAAAAAACTTTCATTGATCAAAATAGGCTCGGCAGCAAAAACGGTAAAGCTTCCACCATTGGTGGCATTAGGGCTTGGAGTTGAAAAAAGAACAAAAGGATCTTCTCCATCCGACTGACGACCAAAAGTATGATCTTCTGGGAGTGCTGGTAAATCAAATTGATCCAGTATCTCTCCCGCAGGATTACTCAATAAAAGAGGCTCTCCGTCTTTTGATAATTTAAAATCAGTATGCAATTCGTTTCCAAATTCATCTGCACCGGATGCAAAAACCAGTAGGTATCCCTTGGGGGCGATAGTGACTTCAGGGAAAAGCCAAGAAGTGGAATTGCTGGCCTTATCACTGAGTTGATAGCCTTTGAGCTGAATGGGATTATCGGAAGCATTATAGAGTTCGATCCAGTCAGAATAATTGCCGAATTTATCTACCAAGATAGATTCATTATCTGCACAGGCCTCATTGAGAAATAATTGTGCAGAAACCTCTGGAGCTACCAGGAAGATTAAAAACAAAAGACCAAGCGTTTGTTTTCGAAAGAAATTATGGAAGAAAAGTAATTGCATATATTGTCCAGAACTTTTGTTAATAGATAGAACTAAATTAGTAGACTCTATCCTAAAACCATTTTGGAATAACCTCTTTTAAGTTAAACAACTTAAGGCAAATTGGAATGCTATTTTGGCCATTCACCGACATCCCATGAGAAAAACGCTTCTTCGCCAGCATTTCGTCCTTCGCAGCTAAGGAAAAATTGTTTCTGCTCCCAAAAACAAAGCCCCTCTGTTTGTTGAGTCAATGCCAAATCTATTTTCTCTTGTTGCCCACCAAAAAAATCACTCCCGCAGAAATCATAGAAAACCCAGATAAAAGGATCAAAATCCGCTGGTTTATTATAAGCGAGCAAATAAAGCTGATTACGCTCCGTATCTAGCGCAGCGGAAGTGACCAAACCTCCAATATCAAAATCATTTATCAATGTTGCTTGATAGTTGCCAGGGATCTTTGGCAACCGGTATTGCCGAGTTTTGCGGTTGAGATAGTTTTTAGAAAAAAGGATCAACTCATCGGCGGTAGCAATCATGGCTTCGCAATCAAAATCTGTGGCTCTTGGTTGACTACTAAAATCTTCTTGATCAGGAAAATCAAAAAAGATAGATTGTCCACTAATGCTATCGGAGTAGACTTGGTCTTTGGCTAATCGATGGATGCTTAGGTTTTTTCGATCTCCATTATTATTTCCAAAATCGCCGAGGTAAAAATATTCCTCATCCTGTGCCAGTTCTTCCCAGTCCTGATTAGAAAGACCTTTTACATAAACTTTGCTAATCAAATGGCCATCCGTCGGTGAGAATTGATAAAGAAAGGGACTATTGCCACTATCGTTATGCGTCCATAGACTACCTTGCCAATACACTAAGCCAGAACTTTCTGATACCTCATTGGGCAATGCTGCGATGGGGAGAAGCGTGACTTCTTCTAAGGGTACTTTGGGGCAAGCACTCCATAGGCAATAAGCAAGCAATAAAAAGAAAACGCTAATTCTAGTCATGAAGTTTTATTCCCCGTACTTGAGCGGTTTGGGCTGAAAAATATCAGCAAAGGTAAGCTGAAGTAGGGTAGGGCAAAGATAATTTTTGCTGGGGCAATAAAAAAAGCAGGATGTAAAAACATCCTGCTCGTACTTGGTTACTTGGACTTGTGCTTAAAAAGCACGTATGACTGTTTTTTTTGGTTTTATTTTAAAAGCCCTAAAAATGGCCTGTCGGAAAAGACAAACTTAGAAGAGCATTTTATTTTTTTACAAAATTAGCGACAGAAGTTTTTCCTTTATTGGTAATAAAAAGAAAGTAAATCCCCGGAAGCGTAATATTTAACTCGTCTGCGAATAAACTGTTTTCTGATTTTTCAAACTGTCGGACCCCTTGATAGATGATTTGACCACTTTGATTGATGACTTCAATTTTAGAATCCTCCTCTTGAAAATTAGTCCCCATAATTTGGATTTTGTCAACTACAGGATTAGGAAATACCTGCAGAGAATTTTCCTGATCAAAATCAACAAACTTAATATCGGTGTAACTTACCTCTCCAAGCAGCTCTGTCGTCTTTAGTCGATAATAATTAAAACCAATATTGGGTAAGCGATCTTTGGAGGCATAGAGAAAAGGACCTATTCCGCCATTGGCATAAACTTGGTCAATCGCTTCAAAACGTATTCCATCAAAAGATCGTTCTACTTCTATTTTTTCTATATTGATCTCATTGCTAGTGACCCAATTGATATCTACGATGTCTCCTGTTTTTTTCACTGCAAAATCAACCAAATTCAAGGGCAAAGAGTTAATCGCACTTGTGGATGCCAGCGTGATCACAGAGTGACAGCAGGGGGGAGGGCAACCAAGGTCGTGTACAATCGAACCTGATTTTTTTACAGGATCTTCTGTTGTTCCACCTGTTCCCATAGAAACCCACTCATCCGAAACATCATCATGGATCGTCATGACCAGACTATCAATATTCGTGATTCCACTCATGTTGGAATTGTACCAATTGAGGGTAACATTTACAGGGTCACTTCCGGGAGATCCATCGAGTACCCAATATTCTATACTACTGACTGTTACAAGTCCCGTTCCTAAGGGGGCAGTAGGAGGCGCTGAATGAAAATATTCAGCAGTATATTCAAAACTAGAATTGGTAACTTCAGAAATGGTAACTGGGGAATAAATCCCTTCCTTTCCGACCGGGAAGGTGAAGTCTGAACCGCCGGTACTTCCTATCTTCGTCATCGGGCCGTCGATATAGGCTACTTCACTTCCTCCGGTGATTTCTACACCATCTGCGAGCTCTAATATATTGGTACTTGTGGTAAAGATAATCCCAGTATCCAACTGGAGGTTATTGGTCAATAAAAGTGGACCACCTAATATTAGAGAATCGGAAGTATTGTTGATTGCCAGATTAGAGATTTCGATACTGTCTGAACCAATTCCTGCGTTGCCTGGGATAACCTGCGGACTATCGCCATTTAGAATCAAATAGGCATCATTGGACATAACCAAACTACCGTGTCCATGGACTTGGTTTATATTTCCTTTTAAAAATAAATAGGAATAGGAGTTTAAAGTAATTTTGACTTCTTCATCTTGATAAGTCTCCATGTTGATGTCACCTCCGATTTCAATATCCGCAATAGAAGGAGCATTTCCAATCAGGTATACTTTATGTCCCATACCGGTGGATACCATATCCAAAGTGCTTCTTAGTTTGATCGAGCCATTCAAACTTGTTTGGAATTCTAAAACACCAGCTGATCCATTATTGATTAAAGAAGTGCTGTCCTCCACAATTAATTTGCAGGAAGTGCCCGAAATAAAAAAGGTAAGACTATCTCCATTAGATAATTCTGTTTTGAGCTTTCCATTGATGTAAATATCTGCATCCCAGAATACCCCTACAGATAGGTGATTGCCATTCTTATTATAAAATTCAGCATCTCCTGTTACTTCTAATCTTGCCGAATTGGTGAGGTAAACTTCATAACTGTTTTCGTTAGGTGCGGAGTTATGATAATCGAAAATAAAACCAGCGTTAGCGTATATCTTGGTACTGTTATAAGCGTAAAGTCCGACCTTTTTATCATCTGAGTTAGAAGCCAATCGATTTATTTCGAATAAGCCATTGACATTTAAAATGGCATCTCCATGTAAATAAATATAGACATCTTGGTTTTCTCCTTCTCCATCTACCTTGATTCCATTGTCGACCGTAAGGTTTGTTGAGCCGTTTAAGGTCAAGGTTCCTCTAGCTCCAGAATCATTGGTCAAGCGAATGTATTTTACAGAAGTGACCAAATCAGTCCCTTCCACTTCGAATCCATCAATGACGACGGAGTCGCTGACACTTGGCACGATACCACCAAGCCAGGTGGAGCCTTCGCTCCAAAGCCCATTCGAATTGGCTGAAATGACATTTGCGCGGACTGAATAATTGACCAAAAATAAGAGTAGAAATAAAAACAGATAGGGTTTCCTCCGTAATTGCATATTTCAAAATTTCGTTGATTTAATCGAATCAGGGGGAAACTATCAATTAATGTGACAATAATGTTGCCAAACATGTGAAATGCCAGACATTTTTTTGTGAAGGGAAATGTTTTGAATGGAATGCTTTTTGTATCTATTTATCATATATACAAATGTCCTAATCTTTTGCTCGGACCCGTGCAGCTTTTAACTCGATTCCAGATAAAAATAAAATGCTTTCTATACATTTGCGTTATTTATACTTTTTCCTTTTTGTAGCCATTGCCAATCAAGCTTTTGCCAATACCAAGATAGATAGTCTGATGGGGCAGTTGAGCCTTATGGAGAAAAGAAGTCCTAGTCTTTCTTTGGCTAAGACTCGTTGTCAATTGGGGGAGGAGTATAGAAACAACGGGAAGTTTGAAAAAGCGCTAATCGAATTTGGTAAGGGCTTTGAATATGCAGAAATCTTAAATGATTTGCCTTTAATGACCGAATGTATGCTGGGCTTGGCTAAAAGCCATCAGCGACTCAATAATTTCGAAAAATCTCTCGATTTTTATACCTCTTTGGTGACAAATTATGATCAGGTCATCAAGGAAGAGCAAAAAGGGCTGATCTATTCTCAGATTTCTGATATCTATCAAAATCTTGGTGAAAATCAAAAAGCCTACGAAATCCAGATGCAGGCTTTACAAATTTCAGAAGAAATTGCTGATACCAATGGCATTGCTAGGTCCAAGTATTCCCTCGCCACGATCTTCTTTTACCAGCAGCAGTATGATGAGGCGCTAAACTATTATGAAAATGCTTACCGCCTTGGTCTGTTGGTTGATAATGGGCGATTGATTTTTTCTTGTTTGGCCGCTATCGGGAGTGTGTATGAAAAAAAGGGAGACATCAAACAAAGTCTCCATTATAATCAACGTGCGCTAAGAATGGCTATAGAAATTTCCTATTCTTCTGGAGAAGCATATGCTTATGGAAATCTTGGTGCGAATTATTGGTTGGCTAAGGAATATAAAAAAGCAGAGAAATTTTACCTAAAATCTCTGCAAATGAAAGAAAAATTGGGAGATAAATGGGGAGTAATTGGCGGTAATTATGGTTTAGGACAAACTTATAATGACTGGGGTTTTCCAGATCAATCCATCGCGATCATCACTGTTGGATTAGAATTGGCTAAAAGCATAGATTCTAAACCTCGTATACTGGAAGGTTATAAATTGCTGTCGGATGCCTTTACCAAAAAGAAGGATAAGGATTTGGCTTTCGATTATCTTTCCAAATATGTGGCACTCAAGGATTCGATCATCACCGAAAAGACCATAGAGGAAATGGGACAATCCAAAAGGAGGTATGAGATTCAGAAAAGAGAACAAGAGATTAAGTTGCTAAAGGCGGATAATGAGCTTTTTGAAAAAAATCAGAAAATCCAAAATCTAAGGAATTATTCCTTTGGTTTTGCAATTCTTTTACTTTTAGTCGCCTCGAGTTGGTTTTTTAGTCGCAACAAGCTTCATCAAAAGATGAATAGTTTATTGGAAGAGAAAAATGCTATGCTCAATACAAAGAATGAAGAAATTCATATCAAAAATGATCAATTGGCAGAGTCTAACGAAAACCTTAGTCAGTTTGCCTACGTCGCTTCTCATGACTTGAAGGAGCCTTTAAGAATGATCAATTCCTACACGATTATATTGAAATCTTTATCGTAATGGTCCTTG
>CAYQRA010000151.1:0-7148 GCA_964419315.1 uncultured Saprospiraceae bacterium
AAAGTTATTCTCCCCCTGCAAAGAAACCTTAGATTAAATATAAAAGTAATTTTAAACAATTTCTTACTTAACAAAAGGGAAAAGATCTGGCGCTAACTATCTAAATCCGTAACCTGACAAGCAGCTTGGAACGGAATACCAAATAGATCTATACTTAAAAATCTTTATTTTGATGAAACCGATACCACCATTCTCGAGAAAGCGGAAAAACTTCGAATACCTTGACTTTTCCTTCTCAATATTCCTTTTCTGTCTAGTTTGTGGGCCTTCTTTTTCCTTGACCGCCCAGACGGGCTGCACGGATGATCAAGCTTTCAATTTCGATCCTGATGCCCTTGCTAATGACGGCTCTTGTGTCTATCCATTTACCGAATTTGATCTCCCCGTATTAACTGATTTATCTGCGCTTTTAGTAGAAAGTTCTGGTCTAGAATGGATCAATGGAAATCTATATACCCATATCGACGATGGTCCACCAAGGCTGTATAAAATAGACCCCACGACCGGAACGGTGTTGGGCATTATTACTTTGTTGGGTGGTGCAGAGAATATAGATTGGGAAGATATCACGGAAAGTGAAACGCATGTATTCGTCGGTGATTTTGGCAATAATAGCGGAAATCGAACGGATCTCAAGATTTACCGATTTGACAAATCAGACTTGTCGGGAAGCAATGCTTTGGTCGAAACGATTGAATTTACCTTTGCCGATCAAACCGAATTTGACCATAATAACAATGCCCATAATTTTGATTGTGAAGCAATGTTTTTTGCAGATGATTCGCTGCATTTATTTTCTAAAAATTGGCTAGATGGACAGACCAAGCATTATGTCTTGTCTGTGGAACCTGGTGTGCAGGAAGCACAAGTCAAAGAGGTTTTCAATGCGACGGGATTGGTGACCGCTGCTGATATTGGTGCAGAAGGGGTGATTAGTTTACTGGGGCGGACGGAGTCAGGAACTTTGTTTTGTTGGTTGCTTTTTGATTATCCAGCAGGCGATATTTTTGCAGGCCATAAAAGGAAGATTTTTTTAAAGAAAGAAGAAGACAAAGGCCAAATAGAAGGTATGGTTTTTACGGGAGAAGGGAAAGCTTATATTTCTTCTGAGGAAAAAGAGGGCATTCCTGCGCGCTTGTATGAATTTTCTACGGCGGAGTGGACGGGACTGCCCGTTGGAGTGGAAGCACCTAATCCGCTGACCGATGATTTATTTTTTATAAGTCCCAATCCTTTTAAAAATGACTTAACGATTCAATGGAAGACTACACAAAAGGCCTCCTTGATTCGAATTTATGATGCCTTAGGTCGGATGGTATTGGAACAAGAAAGTGAAAGTTTCGAACAAGATACGGAGCATTTGTTTTTGACAAATTTATCCAGTGGCCTCTATTTTTTGGAAGTTAGGCAGGGGCCTTTTTATCAGCTTGAAAAAATTCTAAAACATTAGAGTTTATTCATTAACGTACGATAAACTCTATTAAACAAAAGCTTCAAGCAAGTCGCTTTCCATTCCATATGGGGACCTCGCCAATCTAAAGACTCATCTCATCCATTTTTACTTTACCTCTAAAAGTCCAAAACACAAAAGTGGTATAACTAATGACCAAAGGAATACCCATTGCTGCAAAGAGTAGCATGCGTTTTAAAGAACTGATAGAAGCGGCAGAATTATAAACGGTCAAGCTATGAGCTGGGTCGGAAGTCGAAACGATGATGTTTGGATATAAGGGAATGGCCACTAAAATAAGCAAGAGACAAACACTGATGGCAGAAAAGAAAAACGCCCATTGATACCGTTTCTGCGAAACCAAGCGAGTGAGGTTGGCAATCGCGAGGATGGCCATTAGAGGGATACCAAAGAGGATTGGTGTTTGCCGAAATTTTTCGGTCAACTGCGGAAAAAATAAGAGCGTAGAAATGCTCAGGATGGCGAAGCAAAGGACAAAAAATATGGTGGTGTTTTTTACCAAACGCGTCATTTTAGTAAAAAGCCGATCCTCTGTTTTTAAGGCGAGGTAAATACCGCCGTGCATCATAAAAAGGGCGAGGGTCGTAAGACCGGTCATTAGTGCATAGGGATTGAAAAAATCTAGCCAGTTGCCAGCAAATTCTCGATCTGCGCCGATGGGCATTCCTTGCAAGACATTGCCCAAAATAATCCCTAAAGTTAGCGACAATAAAATACTGGAAACACTATAACTAATGTCCCACATCTTGCGCCACCAAAGCATGGGTTCCTTACTTCTAAATTCTATCGAAATCGCTCTAAAAATCAAGAGCACCAAAAAGAGGATCACTGGAATATACATCGCACTCAATAAGGTGCCATAGACCACTGGAAATCCTGCAAATAAAGCACCCCCACCAATCACCAACCAAACCTCATTGCCATCCCAAACCGGACCAATTGCATTGAGCGCAATCCGACGACTCTTTTCTTTGTTGAGCAATAAATGCAAAGCTCCTGCGCCAAGGTCAAAACCATCGAGGATGGCATAACCAGAGAAAACGGCACCGAGGAGTAAAAACCACCAAGTAGGATAATCTAGATTGAGAAAAGTTTCCATATCGGGCGTGTTTTAAGTTCTTGAACTTTGTAATAAATTATTTAAAATGGCACTTACTTCCTCGGGTCTTCGATAAGAAATAATATGTCCACCATCGGAAATTGGGAAGTCGGGTTTTTGAACCAGTCTAAATGGAAGTGTTTTGTCTTTTTTTCCATGAATGTGGAATACTTTTGTGTGTTCCGGGATCGCAGTTTTTTGCCAAATTGATAATTGTCGGAAAGCCCATTGCAAATAATTATTAGATTGCTGGCCCAGCATGCTTTTGAATAAGTCTTGATCTTCATTGCTGACAAAACCATGATTTTTTCCCCAGTATGGAATGCTGCGGATACAGAGTTCTTTGGTAAATAATTTATGCAATCTTAAAGGAGCGATCATTTTAAAATAAAAAGGCAATTCTGCTCTTGATTGAATACTTCCAATTAAAATAACTTTTTCTACCTTCCGAATATTTGCTATTTCTTGCGCCATAATACCACCGAGAGAATGACCAATCAAAGTTACCTTTTTAGAACGCTCAGGAATGTCTTGCGCCATTCTTTTGGCATATTGATCAATGGATTCTTTGTGCTTTGGTTCTATCCAGTTTAAAGGGATTGGTTGAATGTTTTTAAAATCCAATCGGCCAAAAATGCGATGATCATATCCGAGCCCCGGTAGCAAATATACATTCATGGATTTTTATTTGTCGGAGGATGAGAAAATTTCTACTTGTTCTTCCTGAGTCGGACGATGATCAATGGTGTTGTGATCATAAGGCCCGTGTTTGATTTTTTTATTGAGGAGGTAAAGAAAAAGGGCCAACAGAATTGTATAAACGATGGTAAATAAAATCAAGGAAAATAAAACCTGATTGGCCGTGACGACTTTGGATAAAGCATCGGAGGTGCGGAGGTGTCCGTAGACGACCCAGGGCTGACGCCCCATCTCTGCGGCATACCAACCCACCTGATTGGCAATCTGTGGCAAGACGACCGCAAAGACAAATATTCGGAGCAACCAAGGATAATCAAATAACTTGCCTTTCCACCATAGATAAGCACTAAAAAGCGATAGCGCAATCAAGAACATTCCAATGGCCACCATCAGGTGGTAAAACTGAAAAATGGCATTGATCGCCTGCGGGCGATCTTCCTCTGGAAAGGCATTGAGCCCGACGATTTCTTCCGTAGGGTCCATGTGTACGAGGAGACTTAGTCCATTGGGAATTTTTAGGCCCGTCACGGTTTGTTCTTCTTTATCTACCCAGCCAAAGAGATACATATCAGCTGGAGCACTTTCGGCGAAATGACCTTCCATAGCGGCTAGTTTGGCGGGTTGATTATGAGCAACGCCATCGGCGGATCGGTGCCCTGTAAACAACTGAGCAAGAGAAGAAACAATCGCTACCGACAAAGCAATTTTAAAAGCTTTCTTTGATAATTCTACATGACGATTCTTTAACAGATACCAAGCATGGACACTCAATACTAAAAAAGCTCCTGCCAAAAAAGCACCAATCCATACATGCGTCAGGCGATCTACGGAAGAAGGATTAAAAACCATTTCCCAAAAATCGGTAATCTCTGCCCGCGCTTCAATCCCTTCTCCAACGATGTGGTAACCTGCCGGAGTCTGTTGCCAAGAATTGGCAATCACGATCCAAACGGCCGAAAACATGGAGCCCAATAAGACCATTAGAGTGGCAAAGAAATGAACCTTAGAACTGACGCGGTTCCATCCGAATAAAAGAAGGCCTAAGAAGCCCGATTCTAAGGCAAAAGCAAAAATTCCTTCTGCCGCTAAGGCGGAGCCAAATACATCGCCGACATAGCGAGAGTAGGTCGCCCAGTTGGTTCCAAATTCAAATTCCATGACGATCCCGGTGGCTACGCCAATTCCAAAAGTGAGCGCAAATATCCGTGTCCAAAAGCGAGCCATCTGCTCGTACACTTTTTCTCCGGTCCGAAGGTAATTTCCTTCCATGATGACCATGATAAGTCCAATTCCGATACTGAGTGGTGGATAAATGTAATGAAAGGCAATGGTAAAGGCAAACTGGATTCGAGCAAGAATTTCAACATCCATAAACGATAATTTATGCGAAGTGATAAAATAGGAAGGATCTAGTTTTTAGATCCAATTGCTATGCTCAAGGTATAGGCTATGCTTTTGCTAAACAAGCCATTTGGAAGAAATTATTTAGATAGAATGAGTCTAAATAAAAAAGGGTTTTGGTATTTCTAATATCCATTAAAGTTTATAAAAAACAAATACTTCGATCGGTGCATAAATACGACCAATCACCCTTCTGGAAGGTGGGAAGAATTCGAAAAAAGAACTAAAGGGATCAAAAGGAGCTCGAACAGGAAGGAGTTGTTCGCGAAAACTAAAAGTAAGGTGAAGCGCCATTTCCGCTCCTAAAGAAAACCGGGGAGATAAAAAGTATTGTAGACTGGAAGGAATACCAATTCCATTTTCTTGAGTATTTATATGTAAGCTTAATTCCTGCTGATTAAATTCTTTTTCCACGCGTTTGGAGTAAATATAATCGAGCCCTAAAGTCCAAACCCATTTGTCTTCAAATAAGAATTTATTTTTTGAAATACCTAGTCGCAGATGGAAGGTATTATCTTGTCTATTGGCTTCATCGACGGCACCACTAGAGGCTTCTAATTCTGGAGCTTGATATCCTATCCCAAAACGGAGATTGATTTTTTTTGCAGGTGCAAAGGCCAATTGAAGATCATAAGGAGAAGTAATAACCGGAATAATGGCTCGTACGCCAGTCGTCCGCTTCAGTAAATTGGTGGCATTGATGCCTACCTGCCATCGATGTACCTTATCTTTTAGATTTCCTTTTTGAGCGGATAATTGGAATAGCCCCAAGCAGAGAAAGAAGAAGAGGAAATATTTCTTTTTCAGGTGTCTTTTTATTTTAAGCATGCTCAAAGACGATGTAATGGTTAATGAAATAATTGAAGTAGTTCTTAATAAGCTGCTTACAATTTAACTGGATTTTAAAAGAGATGGAAATCACAGGCCATTTATTTTGGATTTTGGTGCAAATTGAACCTTTCTTGCTAGTTGATTTTACCCAAGTCCCTGTATTTTAAATGCGCAACTTCAAATTCCTAGATTAAGAGGTGCTCAGCAAAAGTAATTTTGCTAAATTTGTAGTACTTAAAACATAGACTTGGAACCATCAATCAGATTATACGAACTCAATGAATTTTTACGGCGTAGTATCGCCCTCAATTTTCCCGCACTCCTTTGGGTGCGCTGTGAAATTGCACAATTGAGTGAATCGAGAGGGCATTTTTATCTGACCTTAGTAGAAAAGGAAGAAGAAGGAACCGAAGATATTATTGCACAATCAAATGGCATACTCTGGCAGCGCGACTACCGTCGACTGAGGAGAAAGATTGGAGTTCGTCTGGAAAAAATCTTACAAGAGGGCATGGAAGTCTTGGTGCAAGTGAAAGTGGAATTTCACGAGCGTTATGGATTGAGTTTATCCATTCAGGATTTAGAAGGCGATTATACTTTAGGAAAAATTGCGAGTCGCCGACAAGAACGAGTTGCCCACTTGAACAAGCTTGGCCTTTTAGAAAAAAATAAATCTATTGAGCTACCCGTGGTTTTACAAAGACTGGCGGTGATCAGTGCGGCAACGGCTGCTGGCTATCAAGATTACTTACAGCATCTAAAAGAAAACACTTATGCTTATTCTTTTATTAGTCGACTTTTTCCTGCGGCTATGCAAGGAATCAATGCGAGTGGCGAAATTCGCCGTCAGTTAAAAGAGATTGCCGAGCGTGCCGATGATTTTGATGCTGTATTGATTTTGCGGGGTGGTGGTGCCAAATTGGATTTAATGGCCTTCGATGATTTGGAAATGGCTTTGGCGGTAGCCAAACATCCACTCCCAGTTTTGGTGGGAATTGGCCACGAAGTAGATGAAACAGTTTTGGATCTGGTGGCTCATCAATCTCTAAAAACGCCAACGGCAGTCGCTGATTTTGTTTTGCATCACAATACTTTGTTCGAATCCGAAATTTTGCAATTGGGACAAGCCATACAAACTTGGGGAAAACAGCATTTAGTACTCGAAGCAACTAAGATCAATCAAGAAGAACAATTGCTGCATTTGCAAAGCAAAAATCGCTTGAGAGAAGAAAAACGATTCTTAGATTTTTGGGAAAGCAATTGGGCCACCGGATTGCAGCGAAGAATAGCATCGGAAAAGCAAACTTTAGAAAATATGGCTCAAAACATTCAACTGCTCAGCCCAGAAGAATGTTTGCGTCGTGGATATTCAATCACACTACACAAGGGCAAAGCCATTTCAAATAAAACGACTCTTCCAGAAGGAGCAATTTTAGAAACGCGTTTGCAGAATGGAAGTATTATCAGTAAAGTCGTCAAAGAATCATAAACAACCATTTTTTGATAAATTCCGTGGTCAAGCAAAAAGAAGAAAAAAAAGCGACTATAAGAAGCGTCTTTTCTTCTTTTTGCTTGACTCACACACGGGATTTTCAAAGAATCATAAACAACCATTTTTTGATAAATTCCGTGGTCAAGCAAAAAGAA
>CAYQRA010000151.1:7248-10282 GCA_964419315.1 uncultured Saprospiraceae bacterium
GAAAAAAAAGCGACTACAAGAAGCGTCTTTTCTTTTTTTTGCTTGACTCACACACGGGATTTTCAAAGAATCATAAACCAAGTATGACAAAGCGAAAAAAAATGAGCTACGATCAGGCTATGCAAGAATTGCAAGTACTTAGCCAAGAGTTACAAGAAGGAAAAGTGAGTATTGATGACTTATCTACCAAAGTAGATCGAGCCAAAGAACTAATCACTTTTTGCCGAGAAAAACTTCGATCTACGGAATCAGACCTAGGAGGAATTTTTGATGTTTAGGAAAAACGAAGTGTTGCTCGCTCCCAATCAATATTGGAAATTGCGTATTGAATATTCTTTTCTAGCTCTATCGATACCCAAAAGCAATCGGAACCAAACCCACCTCAAAAGTATCCACTGGATTTTTGGTCGCCAAGTCAAACAAAACGACTTCTCCCTTTTCTTTAAAATCAAAAGCATTGGCAGCCAATAAATACCCCGTAACCGGATCAATTCCATAGGCCGTAAAACTGGCTGAAAAATAAGGGCTTAGGCTGATAGAATTACTGTTGATCGGATGTTCAAAAGTCCAATTATTATTGACAAAATATAAATGGTCTTGCGTTTTGTCAATCACTAGATTTCTTGCGCCAGCCGTCAATGGAAGCGAAAGCGTGGATTGATCATTTTCAATTTTGACAAGTTTACCCTGAACGTTGATTGGATTATTGGGATTTTGGAAATCGTTGAGCACACCAGCACAGAGGGTCCAAATGGCACCATTTTTATCTTGCACCAAATCTACTGGATTAGGAGAAACCGCTATGGTTTTTAAAACAAGATCGGAGGTGGCATCGATTTTAGTAATCACCGAGTCCACGGCAAACCCTCCAGAGTTGGTCAGGTAAACTGCCGGGCCAATTTGTATCATTTTTCCTGGCCCGCTTCTACTCGGGATAGATTTTACAATGGATAAACTATTGACATCTACAACGGCGATGCTTCCTGTTAGACCGTCATTGCCCCATTGACTGACATAAATCTTATTGTCATTAATTGCCAAGATGCCTTTTGGATTTTCAAAACCTTCGACTACTCCAAGGTGAGAAAAGTCATCGGTGTTGACCACCGTCAAAGCATTGGATTGATTGGATAAAATAAAAGCCTTTTCACCGATGATCACCATGCCCTGTAGGTCATTGCCTAGACGAGTGGTGGTATTGACTTTTTGATAAATGGTATTGACGCTTTGTTGGCAATCGCGTTGGTAAAAAGAAATGGTACCACTAGCAACATCCCTATTGCCTTGATTGACCACAAAGATACCAGAGCCATAAGTATCAATTTCCTTAGGTTTCATCAATTCATCCTCCTTTCCACAAGATGCGAATAAGCACAAAGCCATCAAGCCAAGAATATACTGGCGAAGTTTCATAATCGTAAAGTTTGGTGGTGATTGGTCAAGGTGTGCGATTGCAAAGGTAATAAATGTCTTTCAAAATTTCACAGCTGCTACTTTTTCTTGAATGCCAAGAAGCTTTGAAGAATCAAACTAGTAAAAGAACGTATTGATTGACCAAAAAGTCTCTTAGCTAGCTACCAAAAAATACGCCAAGGTCAATAAACGGACCTTGGCGTAGCTGATAAAAATACGGCGAATTTATTTTTTAAACGCTTCTTAGTCAAACCAAAAACCACCAGGGATGATTCCTGCTTCAAAAGAATCAATGGCGGTACCATCCAAATTATAGCGATAGATCAAGCCTTTAGAAGAAAAATCTAAAGCATCTGATGCGTAAATTTGATCGGTGTTGAAATCCACGGCTAGGCTGTAGAAATTTCCACTAATCATAGCACTGGTTTCAGCAGTGCTGCTGCTTATGGATTGTTTGAAGATACCCGTTGCACCAATGTAATAAAGTTCGTTGCCTGCATTATTGATCGCGAGCCACTTCGAACTATTGTCAATTGCGATCGTCTGACTGACTTGTCCGTTTTCGATGATACTCAATCCACCTAGTGTGTTGGCAGCAGGATTATTATAATCACTAAATCCTTTAGTTAAGCACCATAGTCGGTTGCTATTATCGACTACAAAACTTTGTGGACCCACTCCAAGCATAATGGTATTCGTTACTTCTTCGGTACCAATATTGATGACCGATAGGGTAGAGTCTTTTCCGAATCCACCGGCATTGGCAACAAATACTTCATCATTGATACGAATCATATTTTCGGGACCAGAACCGGTTGGAATGGTTTTGAGAATGTTTAAAGAATTGAGGTCAACTACGGCAATACTTCCGGTAAGACCATCTGCTCCCCATTGACTTATAAAAGCTTTATCATCCCCTACCGGTAAAAAATAACGAGGCGATTCCAAGCCAGTGATTTCTCCTGATTTTTCTAAAGAACTAGCATCCGTTACAACGACTTTATTGGAATTATTGACGACGATATAAGCCTTGTTTTCAAAAGTGGCAATAGACTGAACAATATTCCCGAGTGGCTCTTCACAATTATTGTATACAAAAGCATCTTCTTGAATCGCTTTGCTGGTAGTATTAAAATGAGTAATCGTGCCACTTCCATTAGAAAAAGGACCTTCATTGGAAATATAAAGTCCGGATTCAAAAACTTCTTTTACACAAGTTGGTACTGGGTCAACTATGGTTTCATCTGTTCCACAACTGAAAGTCAATAGACCAATAAGAACAAAAAATAAATACGAATAATTAAAACGAATCATGCCATGTTTTTTGATTCTTTGAGACTTTCCTAGTTATAGAAACGGTCAAAGAAGAGGTTTAAAAAAATAAAGATCAGGAAAATGATTCGAAGAAGTTAGGTAGGAAAGCTTAGCAAAGAGGACCTACCAAAGTTGTCCTTCAGAAAGGTTTGAAATTTGCCAAATTGCTACTTAGTAACGGGTAAAAAATAATTCCGTCGTTTTGGTAAGGGAAATTTTGATTTAGACGAGGCATAAACAAGTGCAAACTTGTGAACCGCCATGCGGACGGATAGCCAAGACGATGCCTAGCATCGGCGAGCCTGCC
>CAYQRA010000151.1:10292-11081 GCA_964419315.1 uncultured Saprospiraceae bacterium
GCAAAGGCAGGTATTTTTAACGAAGAATAAATCTAAATTTGACAGCCATAAATGCGGAAACTATTGTTTAGTCGTTACTCAATCACCTTTTCACCGAAAGTCCTGAGTAATACATCAAGGGCAGGTTTTCTGACTCGTCCTATGGTTTGGAAACCTTCCCATTCCAAATAATTATTCGGAACAGTGGCAATTATCCAAATTTTTCAGCGATAAAAATCGCATCAAGACTCACAGCAGCGGGAACTGTTCAGGTTTTACACCTGATTCCCTTTTAATTCCAATAATCTATCGGAAACCGTTGATGCCGCAAAGGTAAAACTAATTTTTAAAAAGCCTGTTAATATTTAGAACAAATTCTTTTGAGGATTACTTACCTTTGCGCAAATTTTAGTCTTTCTTTTTTTTACTAAAAAAATAACCAAATTAATGGCCTACGAAAATTTAACGATCAAAACTCGCAAGGGAATTCTTATTCTAACCATCAATCGAGAAAAAGCACTCAATGCTTTAAATGCTAAAACGATTGAAGAATTACAACACTTTTTTGCGGTTTCGGCTCCCAGACGCAAGAAGATCAAAGGCATTGTAATCACTGGTGCGGGCCCAAAATCTTTTGTTGCCGGAGCAGACATCAAAGAGTTTTTGGGAGTGAAGAAAAATGAAGGAGCTAGCTTTGCTCAACGCGGACAAGATGTTTTCTTTTTGATTGAAAACTTCAATAAACCGGTCATTGCAGCAGTGAATGGTTTTGCCTTGGGAGGTGGTTGTGAATTGGCGATGAGCTGCCAC